>JAGWVO010000465.1 GCA_018970845.1 Planctomycetota bacterium | reverse complement strand
GCGGGAACTCCCAAACCCGCAGCCGGTGCTCCCGGTGCCGCGCCTGCCGCCGCCAAGCCCGCTGGCGCCCCCACACCCGCCGGTGGCGTTCCCAAGCCCGCCGGTGCCGCGCCCGCTGTCGCCAAGCCCGCCGGAGCCCCGGGTGCCGCGCCTCCCGCGGCCGCCAAGCCCGCCGGCGCTCCCGGTGCCGCCCCCGCCCCCAAGCCCGCCGCCGCTCCAGCCGCCAAGCCCGCCGCGAAACCGGCGGCCGCGCCCGCCGCCGTCAAGGCCGTGCCCCGCGCCGCGGGGGGGTCCGGTGAGAAGGGCAGGAGAAAGTTCGGCCAGGTGCTGGTTGACCTCGGGTTCGTCGACGAGGACCAGCTTTGGGAACTGCTCGAGGAGGCCAAGACGACGGGCAAGAAGCTCGGCGAAACCGTCATGGCCCGCGGCATGATCAACGGCGAGCAGTTGCTTCAGGTGCTTGCCGAGCAGAACGGCCTCAAGCTCGCCAGCCTCGCCGACGCCAAGCCCAGCCCCGAGGCGCTGGCGCTCGTTCCCCAGACAATGGCGGCGGTGTACAAGGTGATGCCGCTTTCGGTGAAGGACAAGGTTCTCACCATCGTTGTTTCGGATCCCGCCAACGCCTCCGCCGCCGACGACCTCCGCAACCTGCTCAACCTCAACGAGGTGGTGGTGCAGCTTTCCACGCAGGAGGCCATGAACGAGTGCCTCGAGCGCGCCTACAGCAACACCAAGGAAGAGAGCATCGTCGACCTGATCAAGGAACTGGAAACCTCAAGCGCCCTGGCCGGCTCGGGCCGGCAGTCCAGCATCGACCTCGACAGCGCGATGGAGATGGCCGACTCGGCGCCCGTGCGCCGGCTCATCAACATGATCTTCCTCAGCTCCATCCGCGACCGCGCCGCCGACATCCACTTCGAGCCGTTCGAGGAGGAATACCGCATCCGCATCAAGGCCGACGGCGTCCTCCAGGAACTCCAGCCGCCGCCCAAGTTCCTCGCCAACGCCATCAGCAGCCGCATCAAGGTCATGGCCAACCTCGACATCACCGAGCGACGCATGCCCCAGGACGGCCGCATCGAGCTGAATGTCGGCGGCAACCAGGTCGACATGCGGGTCTCCGTGCTGCCGACCATGTTCGGCGAGAGCATCGTCATCCGGATCCTCGACCGCACCGCCATCAAGCTGGAACTCGACAAGATCGGCATGGACGCCAAGGTGCTCACGCCGTTCAAGGAGATCATCAAGAAGCCCAACGGCATCATCCTCGTGACGGGGCCCACGGGTTCCGGCAAGACCACAACCCTCTATTCGGCCCTCAATTACCTCAACGAGGTCACCGACAAGATCATCACCACCGAGGATCCGGTGGAGTATGAGATCGAGGGCCTGGTGCAGTGCCCCATCAACCATGAGATCGGCCTCACCTTCGCCAGCGCCCTGCGCGCCATCCTCAGGCAGGATCCCGACCGCATCCTCGTGGGCGAGATCCGCGACCTCGAGACCGCCCAAATCGCCGTGCAGGCGTCGCTCACCGGGCACACGGTGTTCAGCACCCTGCACACGAACGACGCTCCCAGCACCATCACCCGCATGCGCGACATGGGCCTCGAGCCGTTCCTCATCACCGCCACGGTGGAGGCGGTGCTGGCGCAGAGGCTTGTGAGGCGCATCTGCACGAACTGCCGCACCGAGTTCAACCCGTCGGCCGACATGCTGATGGAACTGGAACTCACGCCCGAGATCGCCAAGGGAATGAAGTTCTTCTACGGCAAGGGATGCGACAAGTGCGGCGAAACCGGGTACAAGGGGCGCATGGGCATTCATGAGCTTCTGATCATGGACGACGACATCCGGGACGCCATTTCCGGTGGCGTGTCCACCGACGAGCTGCGCGCCGTGGGCAAGTCGAAGGGGATGATCACCCTGCGCGACTCGGGTTTGAACGCCATCAACCTGGGCCTGAGCACCATTGAGGAAGTCGTTCGCGAGACGGTCGTCGAGTGACCGTCGGCGGACAATTGGTTCCCGTATTGTTGGGATGCGAGGAGAGGGTTTCCTGCGATGCCGACCTACAAGTACGAGGCCATGGACACCGGCGGATCCGAGGTCAAGGACTCGATCGAGGCCGCGACCGAGGAGGAAGCCCAGCAGAAAATCCGTCAGTTGGGTTACTTCGTGACCAAGCTGACGGAGGTTTCCGGCGCCAAGAAAGGCAAAAAGAAGGGGAAAAAGAAAAAGGGGTTTTCCTTCGGCGGCGTCTCGAGCAAGGCGCTGTGCACCTTCACCCGGCAGTTTTCCACGCTGCAGGATGCCGGTTTGCCCATTTTGCGCAGCCTTCGCATCCTTGAGCAGCAGATGAAAGGCGGCGTCCTCAAGAACGCCATCGGCGATGTCGTCGAGGATGTCGAATCGGGCAGCAGCCTGTCGGAGGCTTTTGGCAAGCATCCCCGCTGCTTCGACCGCCTTTATGTGAACATGGTGAAGGCCGGCGAGGCCGGCGGCGCCCTCGAAGTGATCCTCCAGCGTCTGGCCGACTTCAAGGAGAAGGCCCAAACGCTGCAAAAGCGCATCACCGGCGCCATGGTCTACCCGGCGGTGGTGATCTCCGTCGCCGTGGCGATCCTCAGCTTCATCATGCTGTACATCATTCCGAAGTTCGAGAAGATCTTCCGCGACTTCGGCATGAAGCTGCCCGACCTCACTCAGTTCCTGATGAACACGAGCCAGTGGTTCGGCAAGTACTGGTACATCTTGCCTTTGTTCCCGATGGGTTTCTACCTGACGATCAAGCTGCTGAGGCTCAACAAGTCGGCCGGGTATGTGCTCGACCGGATGATGCTCTACATCCCGATCATCGGCACGCTCATTGAGAAAACCACCATCGCCCGGACGATGCGCACCCTCGGCACGCTCATCAGTTC
>JAGWVO010000022.1 GCA_018970845.1 Planctomycetota bacterium | reverse complement strand
CCGCCGCTCGAGTTCGACTCGCCCGACCCGGCCGAGCGCCGCCTGCACTACTGCTCGTTCTTCAACAACGGCCTCGCGGCGGACGGATCGTTCGACGTCGAGCTCGTGACGCGTGCCTCGCGCGTCCCGGTGAGCGCGCAGCAGACGATCGGGACCTGCCGTCCGAGGGCCTGCGTGGCGGGCCGCGTCGGGGCCGCCTGCGACGGCGCCGACGACGACGCGACCTGCGACTCGTCCCCCGGCGCGGGCGACGGCGACTGCGACGCGTGCGCGATCACCGCCGGCGAGAGCACGGAGAACGAGATGTTCATCCTGCTCGGCCAGTTCTTCACGGTCGACGTGCCCCCGGTCGCCCCGGCGTCGCGGAACGTCGCGGGGGCCGCGGCCGGCCGCGCGGGCTGAGGTTCGACTGGAGGGATCGAGGGGCATGGCCCCGGAGCGCGCGCGTCCGGGCGAGGGGGCAGCTGCGGGGCGGGATCCTCGCACGACCCCGCGGCGCGTCCTGCTCGTCCGTCTTTCCGCCGTCGGCGACGTGGTGAACGTGTTGCCTTCGGTCGGACTCGTGCGGGCGGCGCTGCCCGATGCCCACCTCGCCTTCGCGGTGGAGGATCGAGCCGCCGACCTCGTGCGCGACCACCCGCTGCTCGACGAGGCGATCGTCTTCCCGCGCCGGCGCTGGCGGGAGGCGCTCGCCTCCGGGATCCCGGCGCGGATCCGCGAGGCGGCCGCCGAGGCGTCCGCCTACCGGCGCGGACTGCGCGACCGCCGTTTCGACGTCTCGCTCGACTTCCAGGGCAACCTGAAGGGGGCGATGCACGCGTGGGCGAGTCGGGCGCCGCGACGGATCGGCTTCGCCCCGGGGCACGATCGCGAGATGTCGTGGCTGTTCGCGAACGAGCGCGTCGTGCCGCCGGCCGATCGCCCGCACCGGGTCGAGAAGTTCGCGTCGCTCGCCGCCGCGCTCGGGGCTTCCGACGGGCCCCTCGAGTTCCGGTTGCCGGAGAGCACGGAGGTCCGCCGTCGCGTCGACCGCGCGCTCGCGGAGGCCCGGGTCGCCCCGGGCTTCGTGTGCCTGCACCCGGGTACGAGCGGGCGCGGCGAGGCGAAGCGATGGCCGGCCGCCCGCTTCGGCGAGCTGGCGGCACGGCTGCGGGCCGAACGGGACGTGGCGGTCCTCGTCACCCGGGGGCCCGGCGAGGAGGCGCTCGCACGCGAGGTCGAGCGTGCCTCCGGCGGGGTCGCGCGGCTCGCACCCGCCACCGGGTCGCTGCTCGACCTGGCCGAGGTCCTGCGCCGTGCCTCCCTGTTCGTCTCGGGCGACACGGGCCCGATGCACCTCGCGGCCGCTTGCGGCACCCGCTGCGTCGCCCTTTTCGGGCCGAAGGACCCCGCCGTCTACCGGCCCTGGGGGAGCGGCCACGTGGTGCTTCGCGGGCCCGGGAGGAGCGGGCGACCACCCGCGATGGACGAGATCGAGGTCGCGGCGGTCGTCCGGGCGGTCTCGTCCGTCCTGGACGCGCCCCGGGGTGCGGATTGAAACCCGGCCCCCCAACCGCGACTCTCCCCTCTCGGACTCGTTCTTCATGCCCCCACGCACCGCCATCGTGATCGGCGCCGGACCGGCCGGACTCACGGCCGCCTACGAGCTGCTGGAGAAGACCGACGTGCGCCCGATCGTCTTCGAGGCGGGCGACGACGTCGGCGGTCTCTCGCGCACGATCGAGTACAAGGGCAACCGGATCGACATCGGCGGCCACCGCTTCTTCTCCCGGTCGGACCGCGTGATGAACTGGTGGCAGTCGATCCTGCCGCTGCAGGAGGGCGCCGAGCGCGGCGTCGAGGTTTCCTACCAGAACAAGACCCGCACGGTCTCGCAGGAGGGGCCGGCGGCGAACCCGGAGCGCGACGAGCGCGTCATGCTCGTGCGCGAGCGCGTCTCGCGGATCTTCTTCCTGCGCAAGTTCTTCGCCTACCCGGTGTCGCTGAGCCTCGAGACGCTCTCGAACCTGGGGCCGGTCCGAACGGTCAAGATCGGCCTCAGCTACCTCGGCATCCGGGTCAAGCCTCGCGCCGAGGAGAAGTCGCTCGAGGACTTCTTCGTGAACCGCTTCGGCAACGAACTCTACCGGACCTTCTTCAAGGACTACACGGAGAAGGTCTGGGGCGTGCCCTGCGACGAGATCAAGCCGGAATGGGGCTCGCAGCGGGTGAAGGGGCTCTCGGTCACCAAGGCGATCGTCCACGCGATCCGCTCCCGCTTCTCGCGCGACGAGTCGATCGGCCAGAAGCGGTCGGAGACGAGCCTGATCGAGCGCTTTCTCTACCCGAAGTACGGGCCGGGGCAGATGTGGCGGGAGGTCGCGCGGCTCGTGCGCGAGCGTGGCGGCGAGATCCGCATGGGGCGCACGGCGGTCGCGGTTCGCACCGACGGGGATCGCGTCGTCGGCGTGGACTTCCGCAATGCGGAGACCGGCGAGATCGAGCGCGTCGACGGCGACTTCGTCTTCTCGACGATGCCGATGCAGGACCTCGTGCGCGGCATGACGGACGTGCCCGAGAAGGTGCGGCGCGTCGCCGACGGGCTCGTCTACCGCGACTTCATCACCTGCGGTCTCCTGCTGCGGAAACTCGCGATCCGCGGCGAGGGCCGTCCCGACGCGCCGGCCGGGCTCGTGCCCGACAACTGGATCTACATCCAGGAGCGCGACGTCCGGATCGGCCGCCTCCAGATCTTCAACAACTGGAGCCCCTGGCTCGTGCGCGATCCGGGTACGGTGTGGCTCGGCCTCGAGTACTTCTGCAACGAGGGCGACGACCTCTGGCGGATGTCCGACGAGGAGTTCAAGGCGTTCGCCACGGCCGAGCTCGCGAAGATCGACGTGATCGACCCCGCGGACGTGCTCGACGGCGTCGTGATCCGGGTGCCGAAGACCTATCCCGCCTACTTCGGCAGCTACGACGACTTCGACGTCCTGCGCGAGTGGATCGACCGGTTCGGGAATCTCTACCTGGTCGGGCGCAACGGCATGCACCGCTACAACAACCAGGATCACTCGATGCTGACGGCGATGACCGCGGTCGAGAACCTGCGCGACGGCGTGGCCTCGAAGGACAACATCTGGGCCGTGAACACCGAAGAGGACTACCACGAGGAGAAGTGACGACCCGCGCCGGGGCGGTCGTCCGGTCTCGTCCGGTCGCCGGGGCCTTTCTCCGCGCCCGGATCCTCGGGCGATTCGGCCGCGCCGGCGGAGCCCCGGGCGGATCGGCGCTTCGGGAAGCGACGGGGCTCCGCCCGGGGCCGGTCGCTTTTTCCTTGTCCCGGCGCGACGGGCCGTGCTAGGGCCTGCGGGAGTCGAGGCGGTCCCGGTCCCCGGGCCCGCGCTTTTTCGAGGGAGAGGAGAAGGGAAAGTCTGTGTCGAGGACGGCGTTCGTCGGTAATCTGAGCTTTTCGGCCACCGAGGAGGAGCTCAAGCAGTTGTTTTCGGAAGCGGGTCCGGTGGTGAAGGCCCGCATCGGAATGGATCGCGAGACCGGCAAGTCGCGCGGCTTCGCGTTCGTCGAATTCGCGACCGACGAGGCCTGTGCCGCGGCGATCGAGAAGCTGAACGGTCACGACATGGGCGGGCGACGTCTCCGCGTGAACGACGCGGACGACAAGCCGCCGCCGCGTGCGGCCGGCGGTCCCCCGGGCGGAGGTTTCCGGTCGGGCGGCTTCGCTCCCCGCGGACCGGGCGGACCCGGCGCGGGGCCGGGCCCCGGCTTCTCGCCGCGGCCGTGGGCTCCGCCCATGGAGCCGCCTCCGCCGGCCTTCGACCGTCGCGACGACTTCGGCGGCGGCGGTGGTGGCGCCGGCGGCGACTTACGTCGCAAGACCAACGTGAAGGGCAGCCGCCGCGGCCTGCGCGGCCGCAAGCGCTCCCTCTGGAGCTGACGACCGATCCCGCGCCGGCGGCGGCCCGGGCCGCGCCGGCGAGCGACCTCGGCGAGCGCCTGATCTTCCTGGTCGGCGCTCCGCGGTCGGGGACCACGCTGCTCGCGAGGATCCTCGCCGCCCACGGCCTCGTCTACGGCCGCGCGGAGCCGCACCTGGTGACTCCGCTCGCGCATCTCGGCTACTACGCGCGCGTCGACAAGGCCCCCTACGACCCGTTCAACGCCGAGCAGGCCGTGCGCGAGTTCGTCGCCGACCTGCCGCGCGGCGAGGAGGACTACCTCGACGCGCTGCGGGCCTACGCCGACACGATGTACGGCCGGATGCTCGCGACCCGGCCCGACAAGCGGTACTTCCTCGACAAGACCCCGGCCTACGCGCTCGTTCTGCCCTTCCTCGCGAAGCTCTACCCGCGGGCGAAGTACGTCGTGCTGGTGCGCAACCCGGTCGCGGTGCTGACTTCCTACGCGACCTCGTTCTTCGACGGCGACTACGAGGTGGCGCTCGCCCACAACCCGATCCTCGCTCGCTACGTGCCGGCGCTGGCGGGCTTCCTGCGCTCGCGACCGGTGCCGGTTCACCGCGTCCGCTACGAGGAGTTCGTCCGCGATCCCGAGGGCGGGTTCCGCGAACTCTGCGCGGCGATCGGACTGCCCTACGAGGCCGCGGCGATCGAGTACGGACGCTCGGGCGAGGGCTTCGAGGGGCTCGGCGACCCGACCGGGGTCGCGCGCCACGACCGGCCGGTGACCTCGTCGGTCGCCCGCTGGGCGGCCGAGGTGGCCTCCGTTCCCGCCACCGACGCCCTCGTTCGGCGCGTCGTCGACGAGCTCGACCCGGCCGACCTCGCCGAGCTCGGCTACCCGAGGGATTCGATCCTCGCCGCCCTCGACGCGGCCCGGGGGGCGCCCGCGCCGGAGCGTCGCAGCATCCCGCTTCGCTATGCGCTCGAACGCAAGCTGCTGGTCGCGTTGCGCCGCGACATCCACTCGAACGCGCTCGGCCGCGCACTGAAGAGGCTGCGCTTCGCGCTCGACGTCGTCCTGCGAGAGTAGTCGGCCCGGGAGCCGGCGCGACGCCGCCCCCGGGGCGGGTGCCGGACGCACGCGACGGCCCGCCCGGGCCCGGCGGGCCGTCGAATCGCCCGGAAGCCTCTGCTAGTCTCGACGGCCATGACCGGAGCCGAGATCCGCCGCAGCTTCCTCGAGTTCTTCCGCGAGCGCGGCCACCTGGTCGTGCCGAGCGACCGCATCGTGCCGGAGAGCGACCCGTCGCTGCTGTTCACGAACGCGGGCATGGTGCCCTTCAAGAATTCCTTCCTCGGAGTCGAGAAGCCGCGCGCCCCGCGCATCGCGGACTCGCAGAAGTGCCTGCGCATCTCCGGCAAGCACAACGACCTCGACGACGTCGGGCGCGACGTCTACCACCACACCTTCTTCGAGATGCTCGGCAACTGGTCGTTCGGCGACTATTTCAAGAAGGAAGCGATCGAGTGGGCCTGGCAGCTTCTCACCGGCGTCTGGGGCCTTGATCCGCGCCGCCTCCATGCCACCGTGTTCGAGGGCGACCCCGAGCAAGGGGTGCCGCGCGACGAGGAGGCCGCCTCCCTCTGGGCCGGCCTCACCACCATCCCCAAGGGCCACATCCACCTGGGCAACCGCAAGGACAACTTCTGGGAGATGGGCGACACCGGGCCATGCGGCCCCTGCACCGAGATCCACATCGACCTCACCGACGACCTCTCGGGAGGCGCGCTTGTCAACAAGGGAACGCCCCGCTGCATCGAGATCTGGAACCTGGTCTTCATCCAGTTCAACCGCGGGGCCGACGGCAGGCTTTCGCCCCTGCCTGCCAGGCATGTCGACACCGGCATGGGGTTCGAGCGGGTCTCCGCCGTGCTGCAGGGAAAAACAAGCAACTACGACATCGACCTCTTCCAGGATCTGTTCCGCGCCACGCGCGACCTGACAGGTTCCGAACCGTACTCCGGCCGCCTCGACGACATGCGCGACACCGCCTACCGGGTGGTGGCCGACCACATCCGCGCCCTGGTCTTCTCGCTGGCCGACGGCGCCGTTCCCTCCAACGAGAAGCGCGGGTATGTCGTGCGCAGCATCCTGCGCCGGGCCGAGAGGTATGGCCGGCAATACCTCGGAGCGAAGGAACCGTTCCTGCACCGCCTCGTTCCCGCGGTGGTCGGATCGATGGGAGATGTGTTTCCCGAAATCGCCCAGCGCGCCGGGGCCGTCTCGAAAATCCTCCTCGACGAGGAGGAAGCGTTCCTGCGCACCCTCGACCGCGGCATGCGCCTTTTCAACGATGTCGCCAGGCGCACCAAGGATTCAGGCAAGCCGGTCATCTCGGGCGATGATGTGTTCGACCTGCACACCACCTACGGACTGTTCTCCGACATCACCCGGCAGATGGCCGAGGAGGTCGGCCTGGGGATCGATTCGCAAGGCTACCAGAGGCGGATGGACGAGTTCCGCGACACCTCGGGCAAGGACCGCAAGAAACTCGTGATCTCCGCGATCGAGGGCACCCTGCCCCGGTGCGACGACTCGGCCAAGCACCTGGGCACCACGGCCAGGTCGGGCATCGCCGGTTGGGTGACCGACAACGCCGTCATTACCTCCGGAACGCTCGCCACGGGCACGCAGGCCGCCATCGTGCTCGATTCAACTTGCTTCTACCCCGAACAGGGCGGGCAGGTGGGCGACACGGGAACCATCGCCACGGCCACCGGTGTCTTCCGGGTTGAGGATACCCAGAGGCTTGGCGACGGCATCCTTCATTCCGGAGTGGTGGAGTCGGGATTCGTCGAGGCCGGCCAACCGGCAAGCCTTGCCGTCGACGCCCCGAGGCGCAGGGCGATCACCCGCCACCACACCAGCACCCACCTCCTGAACTGGGCCCTGCGAAAGGTGCTCGGCGGATCCATCGACCAAAAGGGATCCCTTGTCGACGCGGATAAGACACGCTTCGATTTCGCCCATGACAAGGCGCTTTCGGCCGAGGAGATCCAGGCCGTGGAGGATCTTGTCAACAGGCGCATCCTCGACAACGCTCCCGTCGCCGCGGTGCTCATGCCCTTGGCCGACGCCAAGAAACTTCCGGGCGTGCGAGCCGTGTTCGGCGAGAAATATCCCGACCCCGTGAGGGTGGTGACCGTGGCGGCCGGCCAAGGGGAATCCGCCGGGGAGGAATCGTCGATCGAGTTCTGCGGAGGAACGCACCTGGGCGGCACCGGCGAGGCCGGCAGCTTCCAGATACTCTCCCAGGAAGCCGTGGGCAAGGGAGTGCGCCGTCTGACCGCCGTGGCCGGGGAGGCCGCCCTCAAGGCCCGCCGCGAGCAAACCCGTCTGCTCGCCGAGGTCGCGGCGAAGCTCACCTGCAAGCCGGAGGACGCCGCCGAGCGCGTCGAGGCCCTGCGCGAGGAAGTCAAGAAACTCCAGGCCCAGCTCAAGAAGGCCGCCTCGGGCGACCTAGCGGGCGCCGCCGACAAGATCCTCGCGGAAGCGGCCACCATTGGCGGGACGGTTGTTGGCGCCGGGGAGATTCCGGCCGTCGCCCCCGACCAGGCCAGGATGCAATTGGACAGGCTCCGCCAGAAGGCCGGCAGTTCGATCTTCCTTCTTGGATGGCGCGAGGACGGCAAGGTCGGCCTCATGGCCGCGGTGAGTGACGACCTGCACGGCAAGGGCATCGAGGCCGGAAAGTTCGTCGGCGAGATCGCCAAGCGGGTGGGCGGCAAGGGCGGCGGCCCCAAGGGGATGGCCCAGGCGGGCGGCAAGGAACCCGAAAACCTTCCGGCGGCGCTCACCGAGGCCAAGGCACTCGCGGCGAAGTTGCTGGGAGCCTGAGGTGGACCCTTCCGATTCCTTGGCCATGGCCAGGCAATGGCTCATGGCCGGGCAACCCGATCGCGCGCTCGCGTCGGTGAGGCGCCGCCTGGACGAATCCGTCGCCCTGCGAAAAGGCGAGCGATCCGCCCGATTCGAGCTGGCCTGGGTTCTCGCCTGGACCGACCGGATCGAGGAAGCCCTTGCGGAGTTCGCCCGCTGTCACGCCTTGCCACCCGGGCCGGATGAACCAGATGCTTCCGCGTATTTGCGATCGCTGCGCGATCGAGGCCTGCTGCTGGCGGAGCATGGCCGCCTGGGGGAAGCCGCCGACTGGCTTGCCAAGGCATGGGAGGAAACCGGAAGAATCCTGGGAACGGATGGTCTCGAACAGGCCCTCTTGGCCGAACCGCTGGGGCAGGCGCTCCTTTCGCTCGGGCAAACCGAACGGGCCCTCGAACTCCTCGACAAGGCCGTCACCCTTCTCGCCGACCAAGACCACCAGCGCGTAACCGGGGCGCTGGCGCTAAGGGAGGAGGCGCGCCAGGTTCGCGGAGAACCTTCCTTTGCCGACATGCCGGAACTCACTGATGAGGGCGTGACCCAGTTGTTCCGCGACTTGGCGAAGCGCGCCGAGGAATCCGATCCGGTGGTGATGGAGCGGGTGTTTCGCGAAGGAATCCGGTGGATGGAGGAGGTTTCGCCCGACAACGATGAGCTTCCAGCGGCCTATGGGGTGCTGGCCGGGCTTTCCGGTTCGATGGGTGACACGGCCGCGCAGGTCGAGGCGATCAACAGGGCCATCGAGATTTACCGAGCGCGCCGGGAGGATGGATTCGCGATCCAGGCCTTGCAGGGCCGGGCGCTGGCGCTGGCCGAGGCCGGGGACGACACCAACGCCGAGGCCGATTACCGCGCCGCGCTGGAGCAGGCGACACGGGCCGGCAGCCTGCCTTTGATGTCGCAGTTGGCCCGGAACCTGGGTCGGTTCCATTCCGACAGGGGCGACGATGACAAGGCGAATCGCCTGTACAAGGACGCGGTCGACTGGGCGAGGGAATCATCCCACCCGGAAATGACCGGCAAAGCGCTGGTGGCGTTCGGGATGCACCTGGCTCATCGGGGCGACAAGCCCGCATCCAAGGGAATGTTTGCCGAGGCCTTGGGCCTTTTGCCGACATCGGATCCCCATGCCGCCGCGGCAAGCGGCCATCTGGATGCCATGCGGGAAGGCAAGGCATGCGTATGCTTGGACCCGTTGCAGGTGATGGCCAGGGACCTGAAAAGAAAAATCCGCGGCATCCTTCCGCCACGGACGGCCCGGGCCATTGAAATCTCGTTCGAGGGAGGCCAGTTCCACCTGCAGCTTGACTTGGTCAGGGAGTTGAACGCCTCGGAGCAAGCCGCCTTGAACCGGGTGCTGAACCCGGAAGGATGACCCATCCGTCGCCTAAGCGGCTTTGGACGGAATGGCCACCGGTTCGGCTATTGTGGCATGGTCGGCACTCATCGACTTGAGGCAGACGACCACGGCCGCGGTCAAGCTGAGGAAAGCCAGCGTGTAACCCCCATAAACCTGACCTAGCTTGGCGGCGCGGTCATCCAGCAGGCCGGTGCTGGTGGCCCACATGCCAACCACGGCCACGGCCGACAAGGCGACGCACCACCTTCGCGCAAGAATGCTGTCCGTCAGCCACGCCCGCGAAACAATCACGGCCCATGGAAGGGCCAAGGTCACGGCATGGTGTTTCCATGTTCGTTCGCTCAGGAGCAGCATCCCGATCAACACGAGGCTCCACTCGGCGGCCAGGCGGGGCCAGGATTCGGCGCGAACGCCGGCATCGCGATTGGCCGCCGGCGCGCAAGTCCAAAGGATCAAAAGCCCAAAGGCAGCCATGGCGGCTTGTGTGATCAGCTTGGCGACGCGCGGTGGCAGGTCGAGGATGTTGTGGTATTCCGCGGGGGTGAAAATGCCACCTGGATATTCCACGAATGACGGGCTTTCGGTCAGCAACCGGAACACGACGCCCGGAAGCGACTGGTTCGAATGCTCGCTGGTGACCTTCCCCTCGACCACGAACGGATGCACCATCTCGCGGTACCAGGAAATCAGGTTGCGCTGGTTTTCCTCAAATCCCAATACAACCGAAGGCATGACGCCCGGCCAAAGGAACAAAAGCACCCCGGCGACCCAGCCCGTGACGAAACGCCAATCCCTTTTCCAGACGAAGTAAGGCAGGAATAACAGCGGCGTCACCTTGCAGCAGGCGGCCAGCGCCAGCAGCACACCCCCGCAAGCCGACCTTCCGTTGGCCACGCACACCAGTCCGCCCATCACGATGAAGAAGATGAACAGGTTGACATTTCCATGCTGCAGGTCGCCAACGATGGGCCGCAGCGCCAGCAGCACGATTCCCGCCTGGATCCACCATGGCAACCGGTTGCCAGGATCGACCAGCCGGAGGCACCATGCCATGACGGCCAGCGCCATGAGGCATTTGGCCAGATACCATGTCACGGCCATGGTTCCCGAGGGCAGCTTGGCCAGCGGAAGCAGCAGGACCGACATCACAGGGGGATTGGGGTATTGATATTCCTTGCTGATGTCCTCGCCCTGCTCCAAGCCAAGCAATTGCGGTTGCCAGCGCTGGATGGCCGAACGGTTGCCGCGACGGGGATCCGAGATCTTGACGAGGTATTGAACCGTCAAAGCCATCAAAAACAAGGCCATTGCCGCAAGAATCCAGCCTCGGGGAGTCAGCAGAGGCAACCTGGCGGAGGGCATCATCGCAACCCGGTACATTCAAGGAAGTCCATTCGACTCGATATCACGGAGCGGGCCCGCGGGACAAGTCGAACGCGGATGGTCAGTCGAACTCCTCACCCAGGCCCGACCCGAATCCGGGGTGGACCTTGGCAGGAATCGGCGGGGTGGTGGTAACCTGCTCCTCTTTCCCTGGAACGGCTTGTTTTCCCACAACGGGAATCGGTGCATCCTGAAGCGCCAGCGCGTTCTCCTGAGTGCTCTGGGGATCGATTTTCAGGCATATTTCCGTCGCCCTCTGGGCCAGTTTTCCCAGCCAGCCGACCCATGCTTCCACTCCCGCGGGGTCTGTCTCGGGGGGAACGCGTGAAAACTCGCCGCACAGAAGCACCAGCCTGAGGAGGTGACGGAATATGATTCCCTCCTGCCTGAGTAGTTCCCTGTTGCGGATATACACCTCGAAGTTGCCGCTGTATCGCTCGAGGATCTCTCCCGCCGCCCAGGTTCCTGAAAATTCAAGTTCGCCCACTCCCGGGTGAATGTCCTCGAAAAGCATCCTGGCCCTGTCAACCAGGCAAGGAGGCCGCTCCCTGAACCTGGGATCATCATCCTCGTCGTCTTCCTCCCCGGGAGGCTTCGGCGCGGCGATCAGCCCCCGCCGCAAAAGCTCGGGATCAAGGATTTCCGTTTGCAGTTTTCCGGGTGGCAGGTGCTCGGGCCCGGGCACACGGGTCGAGCGCACCAGCGCCACCGGCATTCCAAGAAGCCCCTCGAGGATCTGAAGCCGCTCAAGGTCATCGGCGATCGCCAGGCGCGGGCAAAGCCAGTCGGCAAGCAGGGGATGAACGCTTCGGAAGGCAAGCAACCGGGCCAATGAGGGTTCGGGATGCGCCAGGGCCGCCTGGTATTCCACCTTGCTGCCGGCCGTTGTTTCGGCCTCGGGGGGCGGAGGGGGATCAAGCCGGACATAACCGGCCTGATGAAGCGAAACGAGCATCCTTTCGAGCAGCACTTCCCCGGCCCGAACCCGCGCCGAATCGAGAAGCCGCTTGCGGATGACGGCCCTGACCCGGCCGACATCCGGGGAAAGACTCAGCAGGTGGGCCAGGAGGCGCCAGGGAAGCGGCCCCTTGCTGTAAAGCCGCACGGGAGCGGCAACCTGCAGGGCATTGAACTGGTTTTCGGTCCAATGCAGGAACTTGTCATTTCGCTCGGGTTTTTTCCGCCGCAATTCCTTCCTCTTGCGAATCAGGGCCGGATCCTTGGTGTCCTCGGGAATGGCGTCATATTGCCGCTTCCAGCGAAGCAGCCTGACATCCTCCTCATGAGCAAGGCAGAAGACATGCCCCTTGTCGTCGAACTGGGGACGACCGGCGCGCCCGAAAATCTGCTGCGCCGTGCTGGCGTCGATGAGTTTCTGCTTGCCGGCCGGCCCCTTGGCCAAGCTCGTCAGCACCACCGATCTGGCGGGCAGGTTGATTCCAGCCGCAAGGGTTTCGGTGCAAACGGCTACGGAAAGCAGTTTTTTCTCGAACAATTCCTCCACGATTCGCCTGTACCTCGGCAGTAGGCCGGCATGATGGATCCCGATTCCTCGCTTGAGGAGTTGGAGCAGGCGTGGCCCGGCCCCAAAACGCATGTCCCGCTTGTCCAATTCGGCAAGGAGCGGGCCCCGGGTGCCGGGTGCCATCAGGTCGTGGCCCTTGAGTATTTCCGCAACACTCCAGCACTGGTCGCGGTTGAAACAAAAGACTAGAGTTGGGGTTTTTCTTGATTCCCCCTCCCCCTTGGCCATCCATTCAAGATGCTCAGGAAGGAATTCGTCAGGTATCCAGTGGTAGCTCAACGGAACCTTGCGGTCGAAACTTTCCACAAGGTCGAGTTTCCGTCCATGGGAACGGCTGAGCCAGTTGAGGAATTCCCTCGAGTTGCCGACCGTGGCCGAAAGCAGCATCAGCCGTGCCGTCGGCGGAAGATAGGCCAGCGAAAGTTCCCAGACGATCCCTCGCTCCTGGTCGGCGAAGTTGTGGAATTCGTCCATCACCACCGAGGTGACGCCTTCCATCGGAAATTCATGCGGATTAAGCAACCTGTTGAGCAGGATTTCAGCCACGACGACGAGGATGGGAGCGGCTGGGTTTACCTTCCGGTTTCCCGTCACCAGGCCGACAGAATCGGGGGAAAAGCCCCAATCCTTGGCCTTTTTCCTGATCTCGTGAAACTTTTGTTCGGTCAGAGCGATCAGCGGGGTCGTGTAATAGGCCTTGGTCCCGGCATGGAGGGCCTCAAACAGGGCCGCCTCGGCGATAAGCGTTTTTCCGGTGCCGGTTGGCGCGCAGACAAGAACACCGCCCGGTTCTCCCCCAAACCAGGCCAGCAGGGCCTCATCCTGAACCGGATAGGGAGGGTATGGCAGGGCAGCCAAATAACGGTCGAGCAGTTGTTCTCGAAATGCCTGATCAACCGGCACTTGGCCTCCCCGTGGTCATTGCGGCTTGGCCGGGTAAGTCACGGTGACATTGGTGCTGATACCGCCCCGTGGGGTATACCTGCCCGCCAGCTCACAGCGCAAGGGTTTCACCACCGCCACGAAGTCGTCAAGGATTCGGTTGGTCACAACCTCGTAAAACACGCCCTGATTTCGATACCTTTGCAGGTATAGCTTGAGTGATTTGAGCTCCACGCAATGTTGGTCGGGAGTGTAGGTGAAGGTGAGGGTGCCGAAATCAGGGTGTCCGGTTTTGGGGCATACCGTGGTGAATTCGGGGCAAACGATTTCGATCACATAGGCCCTTCCCGGAACCGGGTTGGGAAATGTTTCAATTTGGTCCCTCGATGGCGCTTCCGTGAGATTCATGACAATTCCATCCGGCCTTAGGATCATCACCATTTCATCATAGTCAACGATGAAAAAAACCGCCCCGGCATGGCTCCCGGCATCACTCTTCGAATCGTTCGGGTTGGTTGAGAGAAGCCATCACCAACAGAAAGCCCGACAGAAGAAAAAGCCCCACGATGGCCATTCTCAATCCTAGCGCCGATCTTCCTCTTGGGATCTCACCGTCCTCGACTGTTTCATTGCGAATCACGGTTTTGCCATAGGCGGCAATCTCGAAAGGGTTGTGGCGATAGGCATCCTTCCCGCGAATCCAAAGGAACAACGAAAAACCCAAATACGCCGGAAGGAAGAACGGTCCCCAGCGCTCGGCCTGCCTTACATGGACTCTTTCATGATCGCGAGCCATCGCCAGAATCGTTTGGTCGGTGCCTAGAACCACATGCCCCAAGGTCATGGCGGATGCGCCAATCGGGCTGTATCTCGCGAACATCAAACGAATGCCGCTTCCCCACGCCTCCAGGGCGCCGTCCACCCATGCGATACGCGCGCCCCGGCCGAACAAAACCAGAAGCGACAGGCCCACCAGCGTGTTCGGAGCGGACCAAGCCATGACAACGGCCTTGAGGATGAGGCGCGCGACAGGTTTCATTAAGTCAGTGTGTGGTTCCGCTCCGGGAGATCAACCTTGGCGCAGTCAGAATCCTCCCCAGCCGCGAAAACCCGCCATGCCCTGATCGGCCTTGGAGCCAATCTTGGGGACAGGGCCAGTTCCCTCGCCTCCGCCCTCTCATGGATCAGAAACACCAAAAAGGCCGAAATTGTCAGGCGCTCCTCGTGGATCGAAACAGATCCGGTTGGCGGCCCGGCGGGCCAACCGGCGTTTCTCAATGGCGCCGCGATTCTTGAAACCCGCCTTCAGCCGTCGGAACTCATGGCGCTACTACTCGAATGCGAGTTGGCCCATGGCCGCACGCGAACCGTCAAGGACGGACCCAGGACGCTCGACCTCGATGTGCTCCTCATGGGCGACTTGATCGTCGATTCCGCAGGCATCACCTTGCCCCACCCCCGAATGCACGCGAGGAGGTTTGTTCTGGCTCCGGCAGCCGAAATCGCGCCCGACTGGCTTCATCCCGTCAGTGGCAAAACGATCGCCAACCTTCTGGCGGCGCTGGACGGCACCAGGAGTTGGGGACCGGCGCCCGGAAGGGAACTGGTCGGCCGCACCGCCTTTGTCGCCGGTTCCAGTTCGGGCATCGGCCGGACAATCGCCCAGGAACTCATGCTGGCGGGAGCCAAGGTCTTGATTCATGGAAGGCGGGCGGAATTGCTGGCAAGCAACTTGGAGTCACTGGGCCACGGACACATCGCCATTGAAGCCGACCTTTCGCTTCCCGGCGCCGGGAAATCGCTTGCTGAGAGGGTTTTTGATTTGGCGCCCGAAACCGACATATGGATTCAAAACGCTGGCGCCGACATTCTCACCGGCAGCGGCAGGCACGCGTCATTCGATGAAAAGCTGAAATCGCTTGTGCAGGTCGACATGGTCGCCTGCATGGAAGCCTGCCGCGCGGCCGGCTGCCATCTCTCGCGGCGGGGAAACGGAGTGATCTTGACGATTGGTTGGGACCAGGCCGAAACGGGAATGGAAGGGGACAGCGGTCAACTGTTTGGCGCCACCAAGGCGGGAGTGATGGCCTTCACCAAGGCTTTGGCCGTTGATTTGGCTCCCAAAGTCAGGGTGAATGGCATCGCCCCGGGTTGGGTCAGGACCGCGTGGGGAAATCAGGCCTCAGGTGAATGGCAAGAACGGGTCGAGAGCGAGACCTTGCTGCGGCGCTGGGGTGCGCCCCAGGACATCGCATCCTGCGCCCGTTATCTTTCAGGACCCGGTGGGGAATGGATGACCGGGCAAATCATCAGGGTTAATGGCGGCGCTGTTCGGTCCTGACGGGTATTGCCATCCGGTTCGATGCATCACAGGTCGAAACGGTGGGCCAATCTACGGGAGTTGATGTCGAGTTTTTCAAGGATTTCGCGGACATGCTCCATTGGGATCTGTTCGTCAATCGCCCAGTTGATCACATCAAGGTTTTCCTCACCCGCCTTGAGTTTGTCGATGATGGTTGAGAGCAGTTTGCCATGCTCAACAAAAAGGCGGGGAAGAAGCCCGAAGTCGCCGCGGTCGAGTTCCACCCAGAAACATGTTCCCTGAAGGTGCTCAAGCCATCGGGCCCTGAGATATCCCCACCAGTGCACCTGAACCCAACGCCTGATGGCGGTGTCGCCAAGATCGTGGCCCACCTTTTCGCTTTCGATCCACTTGAACGCGTCTTCCTCGACACGACAGTCGTCGTGAATGGAAGCCGTGCGGGTCGGTAGGTCCATGCTGCGAACCTTCAACCTGATCTTTGCTGGTGTGTTAATCCAATTCGATCATACCTGATCTTCCCGGCCTGGGGCAAGAAAATCGGGCAGGGATTTGTCCTGAAATATTTCCGGAACCGGTTCGGCTTTCTGGTGTTACCGAACAACAAAGCCCCCATCGACCAACAAGTTGCTTCCCGTGATATAACGACCGGCTTCGCTGGCAAGAAGCAGCAAGGGCCCGGCAAGTTCCTCGGGATCTCCCCAACGCCCCAGCGCCGTGTGATCGGCAAAGGCCTGTTTCTCAGGTTCGCTAAGGACGGAGGCAGGAAGGTCGGTCAGGAATGGTCCAGGAGACAAGCAATTCACCGTGATTCCATGGTGGCCAAGATCGATGGCACTGGCTCGACACAGTCCCAGCAATGCCGCCTTCGTGGCCGAATAAACATTTCTCTTTTCCTTGCTTAGCACACCCATGATCGAGGAAATGTGAATCACCCGGCCCCATTTTCTCGCCTTCATTCCCGGAACCAAGGCCCGAGTGAGGGCCATGACCGAGTTCAGGTTGATCTCCATGACCGCATCCCAAGTGGCATCATCGATCTGATCGATCGGCTGGGGCTTGTTGGTTCCCGCATTATTGACCAATATATCCACTTTACCAAACTGGCTTTGTGCCCAATCGGCCAATTCCTTGACTTGGACCCTTTGGCCCATGTCTGCCACATGCCAGGAGCACCGGCGGTTTGTCCCATCCACAATCTTCGCCGCGGCCCGTTCCAACTCGTCGGCATGACGGCTTGAGATGAGGATATCGGCACCCGCTTGGGCTAACGCGCGCGCCATCGCCAAGCCCAACCCCTTGCTGCCCCCGGTCACCAACGCCACTCGTCCGTTCAGCTGAAATTGTTCCAAACCCATGGCTTTCCCCACTTTGTGTCATTGGCCGCTATTAGTTCGGCCACCGTTAGTTCCGCTTGACATGATGCCATTTCTGAAGGCATTCGCCATGAGAGTCTTGGAATTTCAGGATCTTGCGACCAAGAATCGAGCGTTGGCCAATATGCCTGTCCGGTTCAACTATCCCGGCATCCTGCTTTTGATGGTCGCCATGGGCACCATCCAAGGCTGCGCTCATT
The DNA here is from genome assembly GCA_018970845.1 of Planctomycetota bacterium. Taxonomy (GTDB): domain Bacteria; phylum Planctomycetota; class Planctomycetia; order Gemmatales; family Gemmataceae; genus REEB421. The sequence continues at coordinate 1,096 of JAGWVO010000022.1, read as the reverse complement.
CCACTGGATTTGAACCCGCTCAATGGATCAGCGGCAAGCGGAACCAGTCCCTCAAGGGAGTCGAGGGCGAGGATGCCGTCATGGTTTGCCTTGCGGTGGTGGAACGGCCGATGAATGACCCATACATCCATTCAGCTCTCTGGGAAATGGTCGACGAACAAGTGATACCGTTTGAAAAGAAAATCGGTCTTGCGGAAAACGGCATTCGGGCTGGAGTTCTCGGGGGCCAACCTCCCCAGGCTTTTCTCGACATCCTGGGATCAGACCGGTCGTGCATCAACCCGCGCCAAATTCAAACTCGTCTTAGTCAGCCGGTTTTGGCGACAATTGGAACAACCCGGGATGAACTGCGCTATCAGGTGCGCTCGCCGGGCGATCCTGAAACTTGGCAGCAAACCAATGCCACTTGCCATTTGGAAGTGATCGTCAAACCGGGTGAGCCCGGGAAATTGAAAATTGGACTTTGCCCCCTAGTGAAGCATGGAGAGGCCCAAATGCGGCCAAGGGCCGTGCAGGATCAAGCCGGAATCCTCACTTGGCAGTTGCAAACCCAGCAGCAAGTTGAGCGTTATCCTGCCTGCCAGTTTGAAATGGATGTCAGGCAGGGGGAGTTTGTCCTGGTTGGCGCTTATGGGGAAAACGCCACGACAATGGGATGCGCCTGGTTTCGGCAACCAGACCCTCGAGGGTCGGTCCAACGCTTGCTTGTGATCCGGACGGCGCGCATGGGGGGCGGCACGAATCAGAACACAGCAAAAGTTGATGGACCAAGACCGCTGGCGCTTCTCGCCCAGGAAGCCCGCTAAAAATAAGCCTGCTCTGCAAATTGATTCGGTCAGGGTCGCGACATGCCAGAATTAACCGCAGACATAGCATCCATCGCATGCCCCACCGAGGCGGAAGGCCCTGGCCGTCGATGGGCGGCATGGTTTCAAGGTTGCTCCATCCGATGCCCGGGTTGTTGCAATCCCCACCTGTTTTCATCGACTGGTGGAACGAAGCGATCCGTTTCATCCCTGAAACTGGAAATCGAAAAGGCTTTAGAAGACGATGCAATTGAGGGAATCACGCTTTTGGGAGGAGAACCGACGGAACA
>JAGWVO010000464.1 GCA_018970845.1 Planctomycetota bacterium | reverse complement strand
TCCCTTAGGATGGGTGGCAGAGTGGTCGATTGCGCACGCTTGGAAAGCGTGTGTGCAGCAATGCACCGAGGGTTCGAATCCCTCCCCATCCGCCACTCCAAAAGAGGGATGAGAACCCTCGGGTTCGAGCCGTCAGACAGGTCGCTTCAGCGACCAATCCCTCCCCATCCGCCATTTGACCACGGGGATTCACCGCCCGGCGTATCGAAATTGAGTGGGAGCACATCGCGCGCCACGGATTCCGCGGAATACTTCCCTCACGAGCGCCGACGGGATCCTATGCCGCCCGAGTTGCCGGCTGGATACCAAAAGGAGATTCGTCGCGCAGAGGTGAACCATCGATCACCTCAAGGAAGCGGCCCGCCTGTCGCCGCGCGAAAGCCTGACGCATCCGCTTGAGCGCGGCATCCTGGATCTGCCGGACGCGTTCGCGCGTGCAGCCCAACTCCGCGCCCACTTGGGCAAGTGTGCAAGCATCCGACCCTTCCAACCCGTAGCGTCGAACGATGACCATTCTCTCCTTGGCATCGAGAAAAACGAGCAGATGCATCGCTTCTTCTCCAAGGTCCTTGTCACTCAGCGCCTCGTGCGGATCCTCCGCCGCCTGGTCGACAATCAGACTTCCAAAGGTTGTGCCGCTGTCGTCGGAAACCATCGCGTCCATCGATGCAGGCCGCGAGCCGACATTCTTTAGATGCGCCACCGAGCCCGCAGCGATGCCGAGTTCCTCGGCCAACTCATTATCGGTTGGCTCGCGCCCCAGCGCTTCGGCCATGCTACCGGCTACTGCGCGCAGCTTGTTGACCTTGCGAACAACCGCCGGATTAAGCTGGATAGTGCTGCGCTGCTCACCCAAAGCGCGTTGCATGGCCTGCCGGATCCACCAAGCAGCGTAGGAGCTGAACTTGCTGCCTTTCTGCGGACGAAATCGCTCCACGGCTTTGATCAGACCGAGATTTCCCTCCGAAATGAGATCCGCCATCGGCAGGCCGAGATTGTTGAATTCACCGGCAATGCGGACAACGAGCCGCAGGTTCGCCGCGATCATCCGGTTGCGCGCCTCCTCGCACCCCGTGTGCACCCGCAACGAAAGCTCCACCTCCTCCCGCGCCGTGAGCAGGGGAGTCCGCCCGATTTCGTCGAGGTAAGAAGGCGACATGGTTCCGGGAAAGCGGAGGCCGAAACTCGCGAGTTCAGTTCATTGGTTCACTCAGCGGTGGCACGAACTCGGAAGAACTTGTTGCCGGTTGCTTGGTTAGTGAAAGACATCACCCCGCCCACGGATTCAATCGTGATCGCCGGATCATTGGAGAAGGCCATGGTTGAGAGATTCGTCGAGAACTGCACGCCGTAGGTCACGCCGCTGGCTGGTCCGATCCACGAGGAGCGGAACACGCTGTTCGAAGACGTGGTGGTGAGTAGCGCACCATTGGGCACTTTCGGATTGGTGCCGAAGGCGTATTCGCTCGCGTTGCTGAATCCGTCACCATCCGGATCGGCGTTGGGCGCACCGGCGTTAGGCCCGGTCGTGGCCTGCGGATCGAGTTGGAATTCGGTCAGCCAGTTGCTGTAACCGGCTTGATAAGCCGAGAGCACGGTGACACTCGCGTTGGTCGCAGCCGTGTTGTAGTTGGCAGCATCGGTCGGTGTGAAAGTGACTCCGTAGCTCGTCGTGCCAAGCGGCGGGATGATGCTCGAATCAGTCCAAGCAAATGTGCCCGCCACGCTGGCAGAGCCACCGCTGAGGAAGGAATCAAGCAGCGCTTGGCCTTGAACAAGACCGGAAGCCGTCGGCGCCGAAATGATCGAAACCGCTCCCTTGGCGATAGTGAATGTCACTGCCTGGTTGGTGGTTCCAGCGGCGTTGGTCGCCGTCAGAGTTGCGTTGAACGTGCCGGCCGCCGTCGGCGTGCCGGTGATGGCACCGCTGGAGGCCACGGAAAGTCCGCCGGGCAGAGCCGTGCCGGAGAACCCGATCGGCGCATCGCCGGTGGCCGTGACGTCGTTGCTGAACGCAACCCCGACCGTTCCCGAGAAGGCGTTGGTGCTGGTCATCGTCGGCGGGATCGGTGTCGGGCCGACACCCGCAGCAAGGGCCAGCGTCAGGTCGTCGATGCGCCAGTTGGCTGTCCCCGCAGTCGGGTTTCCCGCGCCACCGAATCCATAGATACGCACTGTGTTCGTGCCGTTGGAAAGAGCGATCGCCACAGGCGCCACGTTCATTGTCCATGCGGAGTTGGTGGTGAGGGCATTGGTCGCTACATCAGCAGCAAAGCCATCAGCACTCGACCGGATCGAATAGGCGGCAGGACCAGTGCCTGTCGATCGCGAGCCGAACGAGATGTTCGTGATCGATGTTGTCGTGTTGCTCGGCACGACCACTTGCACCTCAAAGAAGGCGTTGGACGCAGCGTTGAATGCGCCGACGCGCGCTGCTGCGCCAGCATTCGTGCCGCCCGAAGCAACGACATTAAAAGGATTGGTGTAGCCCGAGGACGCCGACGTGCTGGTGAACAATGTGGTTGTTCCGTTGTTGTTGCTTTGGGTCAGCGGACCGAAGATCCAAGCGGCATATTCGCCGTTGGTTCCCGAGGTGGGCGTTGCCGTGTTGAAGTTCCAATAAACCAGTCCTGGAACGCTCGGAGTTTCGACCGAGCCGCTCACTGCCACGGTGCGCTGGGTGGCGCCGGTGCTGGCCACCGTGACATTGCCGGAGAAGAAACCGGACACACTCGACGCACCCAAACGGACGGAAATCGTATTACTCACGCTGCCGGAGACCGGTGTTAGCGAGGTGTTTGTGCCCCATGTCGTGCCATCGTTGGCCACTTGGAAGCCGGTCGGCGCTCCGATCGTCACGTTTGTGGTCAGGTTGGATCCGGTCACGGTGAAGGTCTGCGCGGCGGATGCCACGTTCGTTGTCGTGGTGAATCCG
>JAGWVO010000463.1 GCA_018970845.1 Planctomycetota bacterium | reverse complement strand
GAACCGACCTCGTGGATCTTGACGATGTTCGGATGGTCGATGGCCGCGACGGCCTCGGCCTCGGCCTGGAACCGGGCCAGTTCGGAACGCCCGGCCATGCCGCCCGCGAGAATCATCTTGAGCGCGACGAGGCGGTTGAGACCCTTCTGCCGCGCCCGGTACACCACCCCCATCGCGCCGCGCCCCAGTTCCGAGATGATCTCGTGGTTGAACGAGGCGGGGAAACCCATGCGGCTTTCCGAGGGCGCGACGGTGGCGTCTCCCGCCAGCGTTCCCGTGCCGGATTCATCAGCCGCCAGGGTTCCCGTTTCCGGCGCCTTGTCGAGCGTGACCTCGGATTCCGCCGTCGGCCGCGCGAGCGTGGGATGGCTGGCTCCCGATTCCGACTCGGCCCCCGGATCAGCCGACCTGCCCGGGGCCATGGCCAAGGTGGGCGCCGTCGCCTTGGAGTCGTCGGCCGGGGGCGGTTCGGCCCGGGGAACGGGCCGCGACAACGCCTTGGGTTCGGCCGTTTCGGCGATCGTGCCGGAGAACGCGCTTTCCGCCGTGGAATCGACGAGGGTTCCGGAATTGACCGAGAGGCTTGCCGACTCCTCGGCGAGCGTGTCGTTCACCCTTGGCATGGTGCTGGGTTCGTCGGCGAGGGTGCCTGTGGAATCCGACTTCGTCGGCTTGCCGCATTGCGGACAATTCCCGGAGCGGGCGTCAACCCCCGCCCCGCAGGCGCACATGACGACTGGCATCGTTGCTCCCCTCCCGAGCCTCACTTCTTCAGCCTATCTCACGAACGAAAGAAAAATCGCCGCTTTTGTCTCGCTTTGCCATTGGAAAAAAAGCCGCCGCCCGATATCCCCAACTTCAGCGGAATTTCGACCCCGGCCGGGTTCTGGAGGCAGTCGCGATGGTTCGGTCGCTCTTCAGGATGATGGGGAAGGTCGCCCGGGCCTTGGAATTTCGGGTCGACGGCGAAGTCGCCGGACCCAATTCGGAAAGCGGCCCGGTCCAGTTTTACGCCAGCCACGACGAGATTCCCCGCCCGCGATGCCGGATGATCGCCGGCCCGGCCATCGACAACCCGGTAAACGGGCTCGCCATTCCCCCCTCCCCGCGCCGAACCGAGGTTCGGGCCGATGGAGCCCTGGGCGAGACCGCCCTGCCCGTGTGGGCCGTTCCTCTCGACGGATCGAATGACCAGGCATTCGGGAATGTCAGGCCTCCCGAGGTGGACGACGCCTTCATGGATTGGAAGGGGCCCGACCCCCTGTTGGCGCAACGGGCGCGCGAATGCGCCGTCGACCGCGTCCTGGGGTGATCCCCCGACCCTCCCGATCGTTCCCAAGGGTTGCCCGGTGGTGGTTTCCCGACGAAAAGGTCTGTCTTTTTCCAAATTAATTTGTGAATGTTCCCGAATGAATCTATGGTTCCATTAGTAACCGATGTGATATAAAGATAAAGCACTGAGGGTTTCCTTGGTATCCCTTGAAAGTGCGATCAGGTGACTGATGTCCTTCAGGGTCGGAGCAGATTGGCGAACCCATGCCGCCCGGCGCCGGATGCCGGGGCTTCAACTGCTGTTGGAGTTGCTGGAAGACCGGATGGTTCCGGCGCTCGACATTTCCCTTTCCAGCCTCACATTCGCCAAGGGATTGCTGGGCGGACAGCAGATTGGCGCCTTTTCCACTTCTGGGTCGACCACGCCCCAGAATTTCAATTATTTCCTGGTGCCAGGGGCGGGTGACACGGACAACTTCCGTTTCCGGATTCAGGGTGACCGGCTTGAGATCCAACCGGGGCAAGTTTTTCAAGCCAACGCCACCTACAGCATCCTGGTTCAAGCCAAAGGAACAATGGGCGAACTTGCCCAAGAGGCGATTCAGCTGACGGCCAAGCCCGATCTTTTCGTCAGCATTGCCAGCGATGTGGTCGATCCCGGCGACGGCGGGCTTTCGCTTCGCGAGGCCATCGCCTTGGCCAACCTCGACCCCGACCATGACCGGATCGTGTTCGACCCCGCCTTGCCCGTCGACAAGATCATGGTCGCCACGGTCGGTTCCACGGTGGACGGGCCATCGGCGTTCCTGGTGAGCACGGCAATCTCGATCGATGGTTCGAGGCCATTCTCCCCATCCGGTCCGCAGGGGAACAACAATTTTTCAGCCATAGGCGATCGGCACACAGGGATATCCCGGCCTGGCACGGCGCCTGAGATGCGCCTTTTCACGGTGACAGCCTCGGGAAGCCTCCGGCTGGAAAAGATCGACCTGGAAGGCGGCTTGGCGCGCGGTGTCGAGGCGGCGCGTGACGCGAGGGGCGGCGCGGTTCTGGCCCGCGGAGCGTTTTCACTATTTTACGGATCCATTTCTAATTCACAGGCCTTCGGCTGGAACGGGGTATTGCCAGGCAGGGCCGAAGGCGGGGCCATTTGCTCCGAATCAGACCTTCAGCTTTTCCAGGCCACGATTTCAGGAAACTCCGCCGTGGGGGGAAGCGGATTAATTCTAGTTGAAATTGGCGCTGGTGGTGGCGTTTTCGTTTCGAACGGGGGAACCGGGCCCAAGTTATTCCAAATGGGCTCCTCCACGATCGCCAACAACACGGCGACGAAGGGCGCGGGAATCGCCATCCTTCCGCCCGCGCTCACGTTCGGCGGGGCGAGCTTGGCCGTCAGTTTCCAGGATTCTGTCATTGCGGACAATGTGGGTAATTTTGACGCTGATATGCTCGCCGGTTCTTCCGCCCTTGTCACCGTTACGGCAAGCAACTCCTTTGCCGAAACCTTGGAGCGGAAGATCACCATCAACGGTTTCCAGCTTGGAGATCCTTCCCTGGGCCCTGCTGAGACCTTCCACGGTTCGCGCATCCATCGGCCTCTTGCCGGCAGTCCGCTGATCGGCGCGGTCACATCGCAGGTCAATTTCACCGACCAGACCGGCCTC
>JAGWVO010000462.1 GCA_018970845.1 Planctomycetota bacterium | reverse complement strand
CTTCACGAGCGCCCGCCTTGAGCAGGGCTGAGACGCATGCGGAAGCTGTTGCGCCGGTAGTCAGGACATCATCGACAAGCCAAATCCCGCAGCCTTGCTTGGCCGGGGGAATCCGGGCTTGGAATATATCAACTCCCAACTTTTTCCTTACAGGCGGAGTCAAACTGGTCTGGCTTGGAGACCTCCAATTTTTGAACAACCATCTTGATTGGCAAGCAATTCCAGTGAACCTTGAAATTCCCCTGGCCAAGCCCAGTGCGGGATTGTGTCCTCTTGCGAGTCGTTTCGTCCAGTGCGATGGCACGGCCACCAAGGCGTCTGGCTTGGAAATTCTTTCCTGACGGGAAAGCGCTTTGCCCATCATGAATCCAACAGACTCCGCGAGAATATCCCCGCCTTGTCGCTTGCATCGCAGAACCAGGTTCCTGAGGACTCCATCGTAAAGCCCGAATCGCCAGCAATATTGAAAGGCCAGCTTTTCCCGGAAGCATGCCCCGCATCCTTCCATCGGAAGATGCCCGGCAATTTTGATGGGAGCGCCACATCGCTGGCATGAGGGTTGGTTAGCGGCGGACATTGATTCGAAGCATTTCGCGCAAAAAGGTTCGGGATCCGAAAGAGCTGACATGTCACTTCCACAACCATGGCATCGCTCGGGGGCCACCAATTGGAGAAGTTCGCGCAACCATTCCATTTGAAATCGATCCGCTCAAATTTACCTTCGCCAAACTTAAGCGGCCTTGCCTATTTGTTCCGCGGCGGAGTTTTCCTTTGCGGTCGCTATTGTTCCCAAAAGGTTTCCCGGGGCCATCTCAGGACTCAGGCAAGCATCCAACGGCAAGAACCATGTGGCATCAACAAGCCATTTTCCGCGAAGTATGGAGTGACAACAGGCGTCCGTCATCGCGATCCAAGAACTTCCCGGGGCGTAGTTGGTTAATCTTCGCCGGGCGCTTTCTTGGAATTCCTCGTCGTGCTTGAGTCCATGATGAACCGAATTCAAGACCGTGTCATGTAATGAGGTCGTCAGGTGTTCAATCCACCAACTGTTTTTCCTTAGGCTCTGTTTTCTCAACATTTCCAAGTTTCTGAACACCTCAGGTAAACCATACTTTCGACCTTGTTCGATGAGTTGTGCCAATGGGTCGGTTTCCGCCCAAACGATGGGGTCCGTCTGGCCGCAGTTCATGAAAAACCTGATCAGCCGCCTGCCATTGGATGGCCGCTTGGAAAAATGATCGACATGGAATAAGTCGTCGCGAGCGGTCCAGCGAATCCTGCGGGTCGCCATTTCCCATGGCCGCCAGCAAACCCTGTCGGGAATCAATTTGCCTTGCCATTGCGGAACAAGGCTGATGATTTCGCGCTCCGCGGCGTTTTGGAATTCCCCGAGAAAATCCTTGAAGCGAGCGGCGTCCGGATATTTTTCAGTCCAAATAGGGTGAAAAAGATTTGAAGAAGGATTCCAAGTGGGGTTTTTCAAGCCCCACCCACCCAGCCGCCAGCTTTCGACCCGGCCTAGCAAATCAAATGGTGGCAAAGGCAAGTTCGAAAACCCGGGGATCGAAACAGCTTCACCCGACTCAAGCCGCATGGCTGTATCAACGCCTGATTCTCCGATGCGGCACGAAGGCGAACTCAAGATGACTTCTCCCGATGATATGAATGTTCTCATCGGACCCGGCCCCAAGAATCAAGCCGCATTACGTGGGCTGATTGAACCCATCGCGGAATGTGGTGAATCACTCAGCATGATGGGAATCTCCAGAAGCCAACAAACGGGTTGGACTTCCCCATCCGATTCGAGGATTAGTTTGGCGCCAACGGACTCGCATAGTTTCCATGCAAGCGGCAAACCCAAGCCGGCTCCCCTTCCCGCCGGCCTTGATGAGAAGAACGGCGTGAACAAATGCTGTCTTGCGTCCCTGGGAATCGCGGGACCGTTGTTGATGAGCCTGATCAACAGCCTTTCCGAGTCATGACTGGTGTCCACCCGCATGGCGATTATTCCGGAATCTCCGGACGACCAAGCCGCATTCCGGCATATTTCGGCCCAAGCATCGCCAAGAAAAGTTAGATCCGTTGCAATAAGCATGCTTTCCAATTTTGAAGAAGTGGAGCATTCTAGATTCGAGCTTGTAACGATGCCTTGGGCGATTTCCTCAAGTTTGGAAACCAATGAGCCCGCGGAAACAGCGGCCATGCGTGCGGGCCCGGGACGCGCGAATCGCATCAGTTTCTTCAACAAGGCATGAAGCCTTCGGCATTGTTCCTGAATTTCCTCGAGAGATGATCGCAGTTCCTCGACGGCCGATTTCTTCGCGAGTGTTTCCACCCTGCGTTGGATTTGGCGAGCTTTGCCCTGAATGATGGCCAAGGGATTGTTGATTTCGTGGCCGGCACCGGCTGTGAATTCCGCCATTCCTTCCATGATCCGCTCGGAGGTCAGACGGGAGATATCTTCGTACATGGATTCCATGGAACGGACCGCTAGTTCCCGTTCAAGGCGCAGGTTGTCGGAAAGCCGGAGAGTTTGATCGCATGAGCGAGCTTTCGCCTGAGCCATGGAAATGCGAAACCACCGATGATCCGCTTCCGGAAAATCCCCTGAAGGAGTTTCGGGATCAGGGCACGCGGTTGCCGCAAGTTCCGGCAAGCCGTCCTTCCAATGACCTTGGGGATCCAGGTTCAATTCCTTGCATGATTCGAGAAAACCGCGCTGTTGAGTGCCGTTCAAGCTTGGCCTGCCACGGGCCTCAAGGAATGAGGCGATTCTTGCGGCATGCCATTCTTTTTTCTGATTGACCGGGATTAATGTCAATGTTGTTGGCCAAGCCATACGAGTGGTCCATGAGAGGCACCAATCGGGCAGTTCCAACTTCAGGCAGAAATCACGCGCAAATCGTGCCGCCGTTTGGAACATATGCTCCTGATCACC
>JAGWVO010000461.1 GCA_018970845.1 Planctomycetota bacterium | reverse complement strand
CAAGAACGCGATCCTGATCGTGGAATTCGCCAAGCAACAATCCGAAGCTGGAAAGGGCGCCCGGGAGGCCGTGCTGGAGGCATGTCGATTGCGGCTTCGCCCCATTCTCATGACTTCGTTCGCGTTCATACTCGGTGTCGTGCCCCTTGTCGTTGCCACGGGCGCGGGGGCGGAGATGAGAAGAACGCTGGGATTGGCCGTTTTCAGTGGAATGTTGGGTGTCACCCTGTTCGGAATATTCCTGACGCCCGTTTTCTATTTTGTCATCGAAAAGCTGATGGGCGGTACCAGTCAGGCCAAGAATGGGTCCAAGGCGGGCGAGGGTTCCCATGGCGGGCCACCACACGAAACTCATGCGAACCATGGCCATGGACCCGCCTAGGGCCTTGGCCTGAGCCCGAAAAAGCCCGGCGCCTTGCAACCGTCCGATGAGTTCGGGCCCGCAAGGTTGTTGGCCCCGATCACAGGAAATGGTTTTCTGTCGTAGCAACCTGAGGTTTTGCGGCATTCGCCGGCAGGGGCCAAAATTGGCTTTGCAAGGTAATTGTCTGGCAGGCATGGCACGCATGGCGCCACCATTGGGGCAGGCTTGGGACAGTAGCAGTCAGGTCCGGTGGGAATATGGCATCCCGAGGGCGGCAATGGATTCCATGCCGCCATGGCCATCAGCCAGTGCCAAGGAAGTGTCTGGGGCATCATAATCCCTCAAGTTCAAGGCTTGGCCGGCTTCGGCGGGGAAGGGGCGGTTTCCGATTCCGGGTCGTCCCGCCTGGGCTTCGGCAGGTCGGAAGGTTGGGCATTCGAACCATTTTCCACGATGGGGCTTGGTTCGCAGCCATCCAGGCGAATCTGCCATCCGCCACCAAGGGCCTTGTAAGTCATGACCAATCCCGCCGCCACTTCCCTTTGGGCATTGGCGAGGCTCAACTGACGGTCAAGCAGTTTCTCCTGAAGGAGCGACACCCTGTTGAAGTCGACGGTTCCAGCCTTGTACTGGGCCTGTGCGATGTTCGCCGCCTTCCTGGCGGCCTCGACAGCGGTTTCCAGTTCCTTGGCGCGCTCTTGCCCCTTGAGGAAGCGGACCAAGCCGTCCTCCACTTCGGCGCCGGCCTTGACCACGACCTGCTGATAATTCGCGATGGCCGCCTGGAAGTTGGCATCCTGGAGGCGGACATGATTCACAAGTCTTCCATAATTGAAGATGTTCCAGCGGAAGGATGGGCCAATGGTGCCGCCAAAGGCATCCGGTGAATACAGATTTCCGTAATTGAGGGCGGACCAACCGAAGTTTCCGGTAATTGAAATGTGCGGGTAAAGTTCACTGGTCGCGACGCCAATGTTCGCGCAGGCTTCGGCCGCCTGCCTTTCGGCTTGCCTCACATCAGGCCTTCTGGAAAGAAGTTCCGCAGGTATGCCTGTGACCACATCCTTGCCGGCCGATGGGATCGGGCCTTTCCCGAGTCGTTTTTCGAGGTCTTCGGGAGCGATCCCCAGGAGATTGCACAGTCGGTTGTTCTCGATTCTGGCGAAGGCTTGGAAGTTGGGAATCTCCGCTTGTGTCTTGCTCAGGTCCGCCTGGGCCTGATCCACATCGACCTCGCTGACAAGGCCTCCGCGGTACCTGGCTTGGGCGATGGTTAGCGATTCCTTTTGGAACTGGGCAACGGATGAGGCGATTTCAGCCTGATTCTCGAAAAACCGCATCCTCACATACGACTCGGCGACATCGCCAAGAAGGATGACCAGCATGCTGTCGTAGCTTTCAACAGAGGCGTCCAAGGCGCTGCTGGCGGCTTCGATCGCCCTTCGATACTTACCCCAGAAATCAAGTTCCCATGCCAGACCCGCACCGTAATTCCACAACGGGTAGTAAGCTTGCGCGATGAATTGCCTGTTGGCTACCGCAGTACTCAACCCGTATTGCAAAAATCCGGCATTGGCGAACTGGCTCTGTGGAAAAAACTCGCCCACCGCTATGCCAAGCTTGGCACGGGAAGCCAGTACCCTGAAACCAGCCTCGCGAAGGCTGAGGTTTTGTCCGGCTGCCATGCAGATGAGGCTGTCGAGATTGGGATCCCTGAACGATGTCCACCATTTCCGATGGTCGTCAGGGGTGGGCGATATTCTTTTGTCAGCGTTGTCGATCCATTGTTCGGCCACGGGCGCCGGTGGTTTGGCATATTGGGGGCCAACCTTAAAACCGTTATGCACATATTCCTTGAAGGTGGTGCATCCGATTGTCAATGGCAAGGCGAGGCCTGCCAACCACGATCGGTATCGACCGGGGAACGGTAGGCGAGATTTTGTCGAAATCACCATGGGAAACCGCTCCGCCGCCACGCATCCTTATAGATGCGTCATTGACATGGCCTATTTGTCGGCGCAATCGGAGCGGGCGGATTAGTCAAACGCGGATTCTGGTGAAATGATTTGGATTTGTTAAACAAAAAGAGGGAGTGGGCGCTACAGGATTCGAACCTGTGACTTCATCCGTGTGAAGAATGCACTCTACCGCTGAGTTAAGCGCCCGTTGGTTTTAAATTACAATAAATGATTGGTGGTTGGAAGTGATGGGATTCACGCCTTTGGGGCCGGACTCTCATCAAAACGGGGGGCGGTGGCTGCCACTTTCTGGGGAGGGCGGGGAGATTCAGCAGGCTGGCTTTCCACCCGCGTGATGGATGGCTCCATCTCATCCTCGATGCCCTTGATTCCTTTCTTGAATTCGACGATTCCCTTGCCGAGATATCTTCCCACTTCGGGCAGACGGCGGCCGAAAATCATCACCCCGACGACGAGGAGGATGATCATTTCCATGGGACCCAAATTGAAAAAGCCTGCCAAAGCTGTCATGGGATCGTTCCTTGATGGCCGCAGTCAAATCTTTGCCAATTCCATATTACCATCAAACCGTTTGCTACGGCAACTATGTCATTGGCC
>JAGWVO010000460.1 GCA_018970845.1 Planctomycetota bacterium | reverse complement strand
AGCCCCCCGTTGCCGGTTCCGAGGTTCATCTCGAGGACGGCCTGATCAGGCATGTCGGGCCGCATGCGGGCGCGCCGGACCCCAAGGCGACGGTTGTCGATGCCACCGGTTGCACCGTGCTTCCCGGCCTTGTCGAGGCCCATTTTCATCCGACCTATTTCAATGTCGCGGCGCTTGAGGACCTCGATATCAAGTACCCGATTGAGTATGTGACCTTGCTGGCCGCCGCGAACGCGAAGTTGGCCCTTGAATGCGGGTACACATCGGCGAGGTCCGGAGGCAGCCTGCACAACATCGATGTCTGGCTCAAGAAAGCGATTGAGGAAGGGTTGGCCCCGGGCCCCCGCATGGCCGCGTCGGGCCGTGAAATTTGTGGCGCTGGCGGCCTGATGGATTGGAATCCCGAATACCGGAAGATCGGCATGGAGGGTCTTGTGCTTCTGGTGAATGGCCCCGGCGAAGCGCGGGCGGCGGTGCGAAAACTGGTCAAGGATGGCGTCGAGTGGGTCAAGACCTACCCGACAGGCGATGCCGCCGCCCCGGACACGAACGACCACCACACCCTCTGCATGACTTTCGACGAGATGAACGCCGTGGTGGCGACGGCGCACAACCACGGCCTCAAGGTGACGGGGCATTGCCGGGCGACCGAGGGTATCAGGAACGCGCTGAAAGCCGGTTACGACGCTGTGGAACACGGGACTTTCATGGACCAGGAGTGCCTCGAACTGCTGTTATCCCGCGATGTTCCCGTGGTTCCCGCCCTTTACTTTGAAAAGGCCAGCATCGAGAGGGGGCCGGAATTCGGAATGTCCCGGCGGGTGATCGACGGCCATCGTGAAACCCTCGAGGGCGGCATTGAAAGCGCGAAAATGATTCTCAGGGCGGGTGGATGCCTTGGGATGGGGGGTGACTACGGTTTCGCATGGAATCCCCATGGCGACTATGCCAAGGAACTCACCTTTTTTGTCAAGGATGTCGGTTTCAGTCCGCTGGAGGTTCTCACATGCGCGACAAGAAACGGGGCCAAGATCCTGGGCAGATCGGCTGAGTTGGGCACGCTTGAAGCCGGCAAGCTTGCCGATGTTCTCATCGTCAAGGGGAACCTGCTTTCCGACATTTCGCTGTTGGAGAAACGCTCGAACATCGTCGCCGTTTTCCAGGGTGGGATTCTCAAGGCCGGGACCATGACGGAAACAAGGCATGGAGGCGGGGCCAGGCCATCCGATGCGTTAATTTGATGTGATGAATCCATCGCCTCCCATTGAAAAGCATGTCGTGCTTGCCGGTGCCGGCAACGCCCACTTGGTCGCATTGCGGTCGTTGGCGATGAATCCCCAACCGAGGATCGCGGTGACGCTAGTCAACGCGTATCCCGAATCCCCTTACAGCGCCATGGTTCCGGGGCATATCGGGGGTGACTACACGGCGGATGAGGTATCGATCGATTTGGCCAAGGTTTGCCACGCCGCCGGCGCGCGTTTGGTGGTGGGTGAGGTGGAAGGGATTGATCCGGTCAACAGGCAAGTGAAGGTTTCGGGCCGGCCATACCTGAGATACGACGCGCTTTCCGTTTCGCTGGGGTCCCGTCCATGGATGCCCCCGGGCGAAACCGCCGGCGCGATGCGCCCGTTGGGCGAATTGGTCAGCCGGATTGAGCGCGCCGACGCCTTATTGCGTGATCGCCCGGGCCCGGTCCGCTGGGTCGTGGTGGGTGGCGGGGCGAGCGGTTGCGAAATCGCCTTGGCCATCCGCAAGAGGTTGGGTGTTCATCCGGGTTTTGAGCTTTCGCTGGTTCACGCGAACGACCGTTTGGTGCCGGGCTTTCCCGCCAAGGCGTCAGGCCGATTGAGGGAGGCCTTCGAGGGCAGGGGAGTCGCCTTGCATTTGGGAAGGCGGGTCACCGGACTGGCCGGTAAAAGCCTGCAGCTAGATGACGGCTCGAGGATTCCTTTTGACGAGGTGATATGGGCCACAAGCGCATCGGCGCCGGACCTTTATTCCGAAAGCGGCCTGACGACCGATGGCGACGGTTTCATCGTGGTCGATGATTTCCTCCGCAGCGTTTCGCATCCGGAGGTTTTCGCGACTGGCGATGGCGCCTCGCACCGCTCGCATCCGGCCTTGCCCAAAAATGGTGTTCACGCGGTAAGGCAGGGGAAGGTTTTGTGGGCCAACCTGCTGGCGACCCTCATGGAGAGGCCGCTTCATCGGTGGAACCCCCAATGGGCCACCCTGAGCCTCCTCAACACGGCCGATGGGGACGCCCTCGCGACCTGGGGGCCGCTAACCGCCAAGGGATCCTTCTGGAGAAGGATGAAGGACAGGATCGACCGCAGGTGGATGGGAATGTTCAGCGGCCTTTCCGCGATGCCTTCACAAGCCACGGACGCCGCTGAACCGCTCATGCGGTGCGGCGGTTGCGGCAGCAAGGTTTCAAGCGATGTCCTTGGGGAGGTGCTTTCGAGCCTGGACACGGGCGAGGATCCTAGGCTTCTGGTGGGCGCGCGGGATGGCGAGGACGCCTCGGTGCACCTGATGGACCCGACCCTTTACGGCGCGGCCGGCCGGGTCGTGGAGGTGCAGACGGTTGACCATTTCAAGTCGTTCATCGATGACCCGTACCTTTTCGGCAGGGTGGCGGCGCTGCATTCCGTCTCGGACATCTTCGCCATGAACGCGCGCCCTTTTTGCGCCTTGGCCATCGCCACCGTGCCGCATGCCAGGGGCCCCGTTCAACGCGACCTGCTCCGGGAAATGCTCGGCGGGGCGACGCGGGAACTGAGGGCCTTGCGGGTGGCCCTTTCCGGGGGGCACACAACCGAGGGAACCGAATTGGCCCTGGGGCTTGCCGTCACCGGACACGGGGAACGCGACACCTTGTTCCGCAAGGGCGGCCTGCGGCCCGGCGACAAGCTCGTGATCACGAAGCCGGTGGGAACCGGCGCG
>JAGWVO010000459.1 GCA_018970845.1 Planctomycetota bacterium | reverse complement strand
CAGCCCAAGTGGGCGGACGGCGGTCGAGGAACTGGTGCTGGGGGAGGAACAGGCCGAGGAAGCCCCCGAACTGCTCCCGCCGCAGTTCCTGCCGGCGGACTGGATGGCGGCGGAGACGGCATCCATGCCTCCGGGAGGCCCGGTTTCGCCACCGGTGGCAACGGTTCCGCCGTTGCCCGCGCCACCAGCGGCGCCTGCTTGGGAAATGTGGGTTTTGGGAGCCCTCGTGGCCGTTTGTCTTTTCCTTGTCGTTGCAATCGGCCTGCTCCTGGCGGGCGTCTTCTGAAAAAAGCGCCTGCCGCATTGCCGCGGGCGGGGCGGTCCGTTATTCTGATGAGAACAATTTGGTGGGTATCTTATCCAGAGTGGCAGAGGGTCAGGCCCTGCGAAGCCACAGCAACCGGTCGGCCCGGGGCATCCGCCCCAAATCGATGCTGGTGCTAATTCCTGCCCGGGCCACCGGGGGAGATAAGGTCGCGGCGAAAGCCCGTGCATCTGTTCTTCATGGCCGGAACGAGTGTTCCCGCCGGGTATCTGGTCCCAAGACACCCCCCTGTTGACGCCCGCTGGCGCGCCTGAAGGGGAGTTTGGCCATGACAACCACGAATTCCTGCGGTACCGGCAAGGGATACGCCGTCGGCATGCGGTGCCGGGTGTGCGGCAAGCTTTGGCCCGTGAGCACCACCAACTTCTGCGAGGACGACTTCGGCCCCCTCGAGGTGGACTATGACTACAAGGCGATCGCCTCCGAAGTGAGCCGCGAGCGCATCGAGGCCCGTCCGCACACCATGTGGCGTTGGCGGGAATACCTGCCCATCGACGGCGCCCCGACCGTGGGCGTTCATACGGGTGGCACGCCCCTCATCAGGGCCCACCGGCTAGGCAAGGCCCTCGGGCTGACCAACCTCTGGGTGAAGAACGACGCGGTGAACTTTCCCACCTTGTCATTCAAGGACCGCGTCGTCGCCGTGGCGCTTTCCAAGGCGAAGGAGTTCGGGCTTGAGACCGTCGGCTGCGCCAGCACGGGCAACCTGGCCAACAGCGTCGCCGCCAACGCGGCGGCCGCCGGCCTCACCAGCTTCATTCTCGTGCCCTCCGACCTCGAGAAGGCCAAGATCCTCGGCACGAGCGTCTACGGGGCGACCGTGATCGGCGTGAAGGGCACCTACGACGAGGTGAACCGCCTCTGCACGCAGATCGCCTTCCAGTACGGCTGGGGGTTCGTGAACATCAACCTCAGGCCGTTTTACGCCGAGGGATCCAAGACGATGGGCTTCGAGATCGCCCAGCAGCTAGGCTGGCGCACGCCGCGGCATGTCGTGGCCCCGATGGCCGGCGGCGCCCTCATCGGCAAGATCAACAAGGCGTTCCGCGAACTCCATGAGACGGGGCTGATCGACCAGCCCGCCACCTCGTTCCACGGCGCCCAGCCCACCGGTTGCAACCCGATCGCCGGCGCCGTGCAGCAGGGACTCCAGCAGCACAAGCCGGTCCGCCAGCCCAAGACCATCTGCAAGTCGCTGGCCATCGGCGATCCCGCCGACGGATTCTTCGCGATCAAGCTCATCCGCGAAAGCAACGGATGGGCCGCCGATGTGTCCGACGACGAGATCCGCGAGTCGATGGTGCTCCTGGCCGAGACCGAGGGCGTGTTCGCGGAAACCGCCGGCGGCACGACGGTCGCGGCCACGCGCAGGCTTGTCGAGCAGGGACGAATCGGCCGCGACGACGAGACGGTGATCTGCGTCACCGGCAACGGCCTCAAGACCCAGGACGCCGCGGCGGAGGTTCTCGCCGAACCCGCCGTCATCAATCCCACCATGTCCGATTTCCACGCCCTGCTCGCGCCGGATGCCGCCCGGCCCGCGCGGCGCCGCGAAACGGTGCTGGCCTGAACCCAAGCGAGATCCCCAGGAACAACAGCATGGCCGTAGCGATCCAGATTCCTCCCCCGTTGCGGCCCCATGCCGGCGGCCGGGATGTCGTCGCCGTGGAGGCCGCGACCGTGGAGGCCGCCCTCGCAGCCCTCGTGGCCGCCGAACCAGGCCTCCAGCCCAGGCTTTACGCGAACGGTGCCCTGCGGCCGTTCGTGAATGTCTACCTCAACGACGACGATGTCCGTTATCTCGACAACGGGTTCGCCACCCCGATCAAGGATGGCGACCAGTTGGCGATCATTCCCGCCGTCGGCGGGGGTTGACGGAGGGGCCATGGGCGGCAGGAAACCAGGCGGCAGGAAACCCGGCGGACAGGCGCGCAAGCCCGTGCCCGGGCACCAGCACCCCGATTCGGGCAAGCCCCGCGAGGAGGACTTCTTCGACGAGCCCGAGGGCATCGCCTCCCTGCCCGAAATCCCCCGCGAGTTCGGCATCGACCCGCTTCTCCTGGCCGTCATGGAGTCCGTGGTGTTCCTCAGCGGCTCGGACGAGTCGGTCGTCAATCCCGATGCCGCCGAATCGGTCCTGTCGCGGATCATTGGCACCCTGACCCGGCTGGACGACACCCGCCGAAACCGCGTGCTCGAGGACCTGGCGACGCTCAAGGGCCATGTCTCCGGCCCGCAGTGGCCCGACGGCATGGCCGAGTTCCTCGAACAGTTCGCGCGGGAAATCACTCCCGGAGCGGCGGAATGACCATGGAAGAGACGGACGCCCTCGAACGCTACAGCCGCCAGATGCGGTTCCACGGAATCGCTAGGGCCGGCCAGGAAAAGCTCCTGGCCTCGCGCGTGCTCCTGTGCGGCGTCGGCGCCCTGGGAACCGTGCTGGCCAACACGCTTGTCCGCGCCGGGGTCGGGTTCGTGCGCCTTGTCGACCGCGATTTCGTCGAGTCGAGCAACCTGCAAAGGCAGGTGCTCTTCGACGAGTCGGATGTGGCCTCCCACCTTCCCAAGGCGGAGGCCGCCGCCGCCAAGCTGCGCGCGATCAACTCCGGGGTGGTCGTCGAGCCAGTCGTGGC
>JAGWVO010000458.1 GCA_018970845.1 Planctomycetota bacterium | reverse complement strand
GGAATCTTTGACGGAATCCTGCTCCTTCCGCGCGGTCCAGAATCTCCATGACGCCATCAGGCCTTCCTCCGGTGATCGGCATTCATTCGCCGGTCTCCAACACCGCGAGGAACGCCTCCTGCGGAATCTCGACCTGTCCGACCTGCTTCATGCGCTTCTTGCCCTCCGCCTGCTTGGCCAAAAGCTTGCGCTTGCGCGTGATGTCGCCCCCGTAGCATTTGGCCGTCACATTTTTGCGCAACGGGGCGATGCTTTCCCTGGCCACGACCCGGCTGCCAATCGCCGCCTGGAGGACCACCTCGAAAAGGTGCCGGTCGATTTCCTCCCTCATCTTCTTGATGAGCCGGCGACCGCGCACCTCCGCGGTGCTGCGATGAACGATGGTTGAAAGGGCATCAACCCGTTTTCCGGCGACAAGGATATCGAGCCTGACCAGATCCTCCGAACGGAACCCGATGATCTCGTAATCCATTGTCCCGTATCCATGGGTCACGGATTTGAGCTTGTCGTACAGGTCGTAAATCACTTCCGCGAGCGGCATCTCGAAGACCAGCAATGCCCTGGTCGGACTCAGATATTCCGTTTTGACATAGGAACCGCGCCTGTCGGTGCACAATTTCATGATGTCGCCGATGTTCGACGAGGGAATCAGGAAACTGATGCGGATGAACGGTTCGCGGAACTCCTCGATTTGCCCGGCATCAGGGACCTTCTGCGGGTTGTCGATCACCAGCAGCTCACCCTTGCGATTGAGTATCTCATAGGTGACGTTGGGAGCCGTTTGCACCAAATCCAGGTCGCTATCCCTTTCCAGCCTTTGCTGGATGATCTCGCGATGCAGCATTCCAAGGAACCCGCATCGGAAACCGAAACCAAGTCCCTCGCTGTTTTCAGGCATGTAGGTGAAACTGCTGTCGTTGAGCCTCAGCCTCGCGAGGGCGTCTCGCAGGGTCTCGTAATCATTGTTGTTCGTCGGGTAGAGCCCCGAAAACACCATGGGCATCGGCTCCTTGTAACCCGGAAGGGGGGAAGGAGCCGGCGAAAGGGCGTCGGTGACGGTGTCGCCAACCTTGACATCTTCAAGTTTCTTGACCGAAGCCATGAAAAAACCGACTTGTCCGGGTCCAAGTTGGTCGCATGGCGTGGGCGTCGGCCTGAATTGGCCGATATCTGTCACGACATGCTCGGTTCCGGCGCCCATGAGCCTGATTTTTTGGCCTTTCCTCAGCGCTCCCTCCTTGACCCTGACATAAATGACAACCCCCTTGTAGGAATCAAAATGGCTGTTGTAGACAAGGGCTTGAAGCGGATTGGAAACGAGGCCCGATGGCGGCGGTACCCGGTCGATCAACGCCTTGATCAATTCCTCAACGCCTATTCCGGTTTTGCCGCTCGCTGCCAGCACTTCCTCGGGCTTGATGCCCAGGGCTTGCTCCATTTCCGACTTGACATCATCCGGACGCGCTATCGACATGTCGATTTTGTTGAGGACTGGAACGATCGTTAGGTCGTTTTCAATGGCAAGGTAGGCATTGGCCACCGTCTGCGCCTGAACTCCCTGCGTAGAATCGACGAGCAACACGGCACCCTCGCATGCCGCGAGGCTCCTGCTCACCTCGTATGTGAAATCAACATGCCCGGGGGTATCGATAAGGTTGAGTTCATACTGCCGACCATCATGCTGGTAATAAACCGTAACGGGGTGCATTCTGATCGTGATTCCCCGCTCCCTTTCAAGGTCCATGCCATCTAGCAGCTGAGCACGAAACTCCCGTTGGCTGATTGCGCCCGTTTTCAACAAAAACTGGTCGGCCAGCGTGCTTTTGCCGTGATCTATATGGGCAATGATGGAAAAATTCCGGATCAGCCGGGTATCGGTCATGCGACAACTTCCAAGCCAGTTGGGCGAACTACCAAACCCAGTTTATCACCTAAGCCTGAAGCCTCTCCATACCGGCTTTTCCTGAACAGCTCGCTAGAATGAAAAAGTTAATCAAATCGAACAACAACCCAAGGAGCGTTGCGCATGTTTGTGTTCGCCATTGCCGGAATTTTGGCAGCCGCAACTGGCCAAGCCAATGGAAAGCCAGTTCTTGCTCACACCATGAAGTCCATCGACGGGAAGGATGTCGACCTGTCCAAGGAGTTCCGAGGTAAGGTTGTTCTTTTTGTCAATGTCGCGAGCGCCTGCGGATACACCGGACAATATGCCGGCCTTCAGGCACTTCATGACAAATATGCTTCTAAGGGCCTTGTTGTCGTGGGTGTGCCTTCCAACGAGTTTGGCAGCCAGGAACCAGGCACCAACGCGCAGATCGCCGAATTCTGCAAGAAGGAGTACAAGGTCACTTTCCCGATGATGGCCAAGGTCGAGGTGAAAGGAGCGAAGGCGTGCGGATTGTACAAATCCCTCACCTCCAAGGAATCCAATCCCTCGTTTTCGGGCGAGGTCGGCTGGAATTTCACCAAGTTCCTGGTCGGCAAGGATGGTGTTTGCGCCGCCCGCTTTGACTCTGGCGTGGAGCCAAACGACTCGAAACTGGTCACGGCTATCGAGAAAGCCTTGGCGAATTAGACCGATTCCGCCTCGACTCCCCACCACCATGTGCGCCGGAATGCGATAACCGAATGTCCATCACCGCGGAATCAGCCGAGCGCTACGGCCGGCGCCAACTCCTTATCGCCCAGTTTTGGACCTCCTTCGCTTTCCTGATCTTCCCCATTGTGGTGGGGCTCATTTTCATTCTTCCGGGCCGTCAACCAAATAAACCTGATGGCATCGCCTGGCCTCCCGGTGATTCATGGTTCGCCCCCATCAGCATTCCTGTCGCAGCCATCGCCCTTCTGTTTCTCCATGGTGCCTGGTTTTTGGTCCCTATTTTGATTCGAACGGTTCTCGTTATTCTCACCGGAGGCATCATCTTGGTCTTACCCGGGACTTGGGAAGGGATATCTGATCATCTACCCTTGAACACTT
>JAGWVO010000457.1 GCA_018970845.1 Planctomycetota bacterium | reverse complement strand
TGGGATTGATCCTGCTGTTGGTCTCATTGACGATCCTCGCATTCATGTCGATGGACATGTTGGTTTTTTATGTGTTTTTTGAGCTCACCCTGGTTCCGGTTTTCCTTTTGATCGGTCTATGGGGTGGCTCAGACCGGGTGGTGGCCTCCCAGCGGATGTTCCTGCATACCCTCGCGGGCGGGTTATGCACCCTTCTCGGCTTGCTGACAGTTGCAGGTGCCACGGGAAGCTTTGCCTGGGACAGCCTCAATGCGAATCGCCCCGGCGCAAGCCAAATCGCAATCGATCCCGCCCTGATTTTTTTACTTTTGATGGCTGGTTTTGTTGTCAAGACTCCCTTGGTGCCATTCCACACATGGCAAGCGATTACATACAGGGAAGCGCCAATCCCGATCACTGTTTTCTTGTCAGCCGTCATGGCCAAACTGGGCCTGTATGGGATGCTTCGTCTGGGCGTTTATGTTCTTCCCGGCGAAATGGAGTCGGTTGGCGCTCCCGTGCTGGGAGGAATGGCTGTTGCCAGCATTGTGGTTGGCGCCTTATGCGCTTTTGGCGCTCGGGATTTGAAAACCCTGCTTGCCTATTCCAGCCTCTCCCACCTTGGGTATGTCGTTCTAGGAATTGTTTCCCTCGATCAAGCCGGCGAGCAGGGGGCGATATTTCATATGGTCGCCCACGGCATCGTGACCACCGGTTTGCTTATGGCCGCTGGGTTCATCGAAGAGGCCGAGGGCACTCTTGAGAGATCCCGTCTGAATGGGCTGCTTGAAAAATATCCGGTTCTTTCGGGCCTGTTCGTGTTTTTTTCATTAGCCTCCGTCGGTGTTCCCGGTCTCTCCCAATTTGTCGGGGAATTCCTTTGCCTGTTCGGTTTTTTCAGAAGCGGAGTGGCAAGTTGGCTTGGCATTGCGGCTATTGCCGGGGTGATGTCCGGACTTTTTCTTGGGGCCTGGTACACAATGACCTTGATACAGGTCTCATTTTCAGGCGAATCCGTGGCGGGTTCTGTTCCTGTTCCGGCAAGGCCCCGGCAAGTTGCGATTCTTGGTTCCATTGCCGTGCTTGTTGTCTGGATGGGTATGGCCCCTGGCTTGATCCTCGAAACCAGCCGGCCCGAAATCAACAAACTTGAAACGCGCTTGCAGTCCTTGTCGGCCGCGGATGCTCGTCACCAAGCTGTCCTGGCCGGATTGGACCGGGCCAAGCCGGAGTAATCCATGCCATTTCATCTCATGCCCGATGTAACCTATGTGCTTTCGATCCTTTATCGGGCCTCGCCCGAATTGGGCCTCATGGCTCTCTCTTGTATTGTTTTCCTTGCCGGAACGTTTGTCCGGGCCAAGGCGGTTTGGATGCTCGTTGGTTGCATGGGTTTGGCGGTAGCGACCTTACTGACTGGAATCCAGGGTTTGGCGGGTTTTCCATCCCAGCATGATTTTTTTGCATTTGATGATGTTTCGACCTCAATACGCTTGTTTAGTCCACTGCTTGGCATTGTGATCCTGCCGGTTCTGCTCGCTGACTCCAACGATGAACGGGCGGCCGACATGACAGGTTGCCTGCTTTGCGCCTGCGCGGGCGTTTCGATCGTGTCCATATCAGGGGACCTGATTGTTCTGTTCCTCGGTTTGGAAGCGGTCTCGATTCCTTCGTATGTGATGCTTTACCTGGCGAAGGCTGACAAAAGAGGACAGGAAGCCGCGGCCAAGTATTTCCTCCTTAGCGTCTTTTCATCGGCCCTCTTCTTGTTCGGCTTGAGTTACCTTTACGGCCTGACGGGTCAAACAAGGATCCTGGCCAGTCACGGCGATGCCTTTTCATCTGGAATTCTGGAAACTCTGTCGGATTCATCATCGCAACGATTCGGGGCGCCCCGTACTTTGGCCGTGGCCCTTGTTTTTGTCGTGGCCGGACTTGGTATGAAAATCACCGCAGTTCCATTTCATTTTTACGCGCCGGATGTTTATCAGGGCACAAGCGCCGCCATGGCAGGTTTCCTTTCATGGTTCCCCAAGGCCGCTGGATTGGTGGCTCTGGTCCGCGTGCTTGGCTTGGCCAGCGTTCACGGAGAACCATTCGGAGGAATGGACGGAACCTTGATCTGGATTCTCGCGGTCGTGACCATGACCATAGGCAACTGTCTGGCCATATGGCAGGGCAGCCTTCGAAGGCTTCTGGCTTACTCAGGCGTTGCCCAAGGTGGCTACATGCTGGCTTCCCTTGCCGCCGGGCCAGCCACCCATAACGGGATCGGTGGCGTGGGGCCGATGGTGTTTTATCTGGCATCCTATGGCATCATGAGCTTGGGTGCCTTTGCGATTCTTGCCTATCTGGATGATCCTGATCTGCCACTGGGGCATAACGATGACCTGGCGGGGTTGGCCCATCGGTCCCCTTGCGCGGCGTTCTGTCTCGCTGTTTGCCTGTTGGGTTTTCTTGGTCTTCCGCTCACGGTCGGTTTTGTGGCCAAGGCCCAAGTTATCCTCGCAACGATTGGTTCACCTGCCTCACCCAACTCTGCCCTGATTGGAATCCTCGGGCTGCTTATTGTTGTCAATGCGGCTGTTGCGGCTTGGTATTACCTGGGTTTGATCCAAAGAATGTATCTAAGACTTCCAATCGGCCCGCAACCAAAACTTGGAAATTCGATTCCGCTGATATCCGGAACTTGTTGCGCCATCTTAACGGTGTTGCTTGGAGTGGCCCCGGGATTATTGAGTCAGTTGACTCTGGTCAGGCAGGGTAGCAAGTCCCATGCGCAACAACCCGCTGTCCAAGGGATTTTGGCAGCCAGGCGCTGATGGCGACCAACTGAATCGCCTCGCCTTGGCGGTCTTGTCCGAAAACCACGCCTTGCATGTCCGAGAACCTCTCCAGCGACTGATTCGACCAAGCGACTCATTCGGAAATTGTTCCATTTGGCGAGTGGGCCCGCATTTGGTGCTTCGGGCCATGCCTGAAAACCCCGCCATTGTGCGCGGATT
>JAGWVO010000456.1 GCA_018970845.1 Planctomycetota bacterium | reverse complement strand
TTCGATGGTGACGACTCCCCGGCCGCGCAGGGAATAGAGAGGCGACTTGAGGGGATCGGGGTGGGGAGTTTCAGCGAAGGTCTTGCCGGCATGGACATTGAGAGCCGGCTTGGGATCAAAGGTCTCGAGGTGCGAGACTCCGCCCGAGAGGAAGATCCAGATCACGCTCTTCGCCTTGGGCGGGTGGTGCGGGGCCCCGGCTGGAGCTTCCGGGTTTCCCGATGCGCGGCAGAACCCGTCGCGGTGAAGCATGGCTCCCGCGGCCAGGCCCGCGAACCCCAGTCCGGCCCCGGCATGAAAGGCGCGCCTGGAAACCATCGTTTGTCGATCGCTCATGCCTTGGTTCCTTGCGTCAACGAATGGTCACGAAGTCGCCATGGTTCAAAAGGGCGAGCGCCAAATGCTCCCGCGCCCTCAGGGCGGGATCGCCCGACAAGCCTTCCTTTTCCCTGGGGTCGGGAGGCGCCTTGGCGAAAAGCCGCCGTTGGGATTCGAGGAACCTTGAGGCCGCGAGCGCCTCGTCAGGCTCGGGATCCCTCGCGAGGATTTGCCTGAAGGCCTTCGTCACGCATTCACTGTCGGAGAGTTCCTTCCAATGGGCCGCCGCAGCCTTGGAGCAGCGCACGGCCAGGGGACTGTTGACCATGGCCAAGGCCTGCTGCGGCATCACTGAGGTCGACCTCTTGTACCCGTCGCAAGGGTTGGCCGCGTCGAACAATTCGAGGAACACCATCCTTTCCTCGGGATGGTGCGAGAAATAGATGCTGCGCCTTGGGTTCAGCATTCCTTGGTCGCTTGGAATTTCCTTGCCTCCCCGGGTCCGGTCGAGCAGCCCCGAAGCCGTGATCATTCCGTCGCGCACGATCTCGGCCTCGAGCCTTCTCGCCGGATATTTCCACAGGCGCGTGTTGTCAGGATCATGGATCAGGTTGCCCTTCGGTGCCGGATGCGACGATGACATACGGTAGGCGTTTGATGCCATGATCACGCGGTGAAGGTGCTTGAGGGACCAGCCCGATTCCATGAATTCCACCGCCAGCCAGTCGAGCAGTCCCGGATGTTCAGGAGGCTTGCCGGAGCGGCCGAAATTCTCGACGGATTCAACCAGGGGTCTTCCGAAATGCCAGCTCCACACATGGTTCACCGCCACCCTCGCGGCCAATGGATTGGACCGCGCCGTGATGGCCTTGGCGAGAGCCAACCTGCGGCCGCTGGATACCTGCGGGTAGGAAGGCGAGAACGGGGTGTAGGATGTTCCCTCGGCGGCGAGATCCTTCCGCGCCTTTTCAATTGCCGAGGCATCAATCATTTTCTCAAGGGCAGGGATCGATGCCTTTGCCTTGGCATCTCCCGCCGCCGCAGCAGCCCTGGCCTTGCCGATGCTCCATCGGGCGCGGGCCATGGAGGCTTCCGCGGTGGCGAGGGCCGAGCGTTTCTCGGCCTTGAACGCCTTGGAACGCAAAAGCATCGCCTGTTCCGGCATGCGGGCCTTGTCCGCCTCCAGGCGGGCCTCGACGGCTTCCAGCGTCGCCTGGCAAGCCAGCACCTCGGCCCGGCGCCAATCCCGGGCCCCTTCCTCCTTTTCCCCGCGGAGCGAATCCTCGGCGGCCATGATCGCGGTCCTGCACTTGGCGAGTTCCTCCTCGCCCACGAATTCGCGCAGGCCGGGGTAGGCGACTTCGGGGGGCAACCGGACCGGTTCCGCCTTGAACGACGCGCCGCCCATCGCGGCCGGCAGTCCCGGCCCCAAGGGCGGCTTTCCCTCGACGAAGGCCCGCTCGTCACCGCGCAGGTACATCCGCGTCAGCGCGTCAGGCTTCTCGTCAAAGACCCTCACGAGACCGCTGGCCATCGGCTTCAAGTTGTTGCCGGGCGGGTAGGAATACTTGGGATAAGGGCCCGGATCGGGCTCTCCCTTCACACGCACCTGCTGGATCTCCAAGGGTTCAAAAATGGCCCGCATCCGGAAATAGTCTTCCTGGGAAATCGGGTCGTACTTGTGGTCGTGGCATTGCGCGCAGTTCATCGTGATCCCGAGGAACGCCTTGGAGACATGCTCCACATTGTCACGCATCCACTGGTTGTAGTTCCAACGAAAGTAGTTCCTCACGAGGAAGCCCGTGGCGACGGCCGCCTGTTCGTCTCCCGGTGAAAGTTCGTCCCCGGCAAGCATTTCCGCCACCATGCGGTCGTAGGGCTTGTCGGCGTTGAGCGAATCGACAATCCAGTCGCGCCAGCGCCAGATCATCCCGTAGCTGTTGAGGTTGTCGGGTACCGTGCGACGACCGTACCAGTCCGAGTATCTCCAGACATCCATCCAGTGGCGGCCCCATCGTTCGCCATGGTGAGGCGAGGCCAGCAACCTTTCGACAAGCCGGTCAAACGCGCCGGGCGCCGTGTCGGACATGAACGACATGAACTCATCAACGGTGGGAGGTAGTCCGGTGAGGTCGAGGTGGGCGCGGCGAAGCAGTTCGGCCTTTCCGGCCGGGCCCGCGGAAACGAGCTTTTTGAAATCGCGGGATTCCCTCAGGAACGCGTCAACAGCGTTGCGCTCGCCAGTATCGGGCACCTTGGGGCGCTTCGGCGGCACGAAGGCCCAATGCTTTCCCGGCTCGGGTTCCGGTTGTTCGTCAGCCGGCCCCTCGGCTCCCGACCGTATCCACCGGGCCAGCAATCCGACCTGGGCCCCGGTGAGGGCGGGGCCGTCGGGGGGCATCCGCTCCGAGGCGTCACGGGCTGTGACGCGGCCCAGCAACAGGCTCGAACGGGGGTCACCCGGGATCACGGCGGGTCCGGAATCGCCGCCGCGCCTGATCGCCTCGGCCGTATCCAGACGGAGTCCGCCCTTTTGCCCCAGCGATCCATGGCATGAACCGCATCTGGATTTCAAAAGAGGCTTGATGTCGCCGGAATAATCATCGGCGGATGCCGCGGCGGTGATCAGGGCGAGAGCAAGGAACACGATTCCGGTTCCATGGGCCTGTA
>JAGWVO010000021.1 GCA_018970845.1 Planctomycetota bacterium | reverse complement strand
GCTGATCGGTTCCACCGACATTGGCGTCCAGAATGCCGTTTGGGATTTCCTTCATCGAATCGGTCACCGGCAGTTTTTCCCCGGCCCGGCCTGGGAGGTGATCCCGCGGACCAGCCACTTGACGGTCGCGATGGATGCGGTTGAAAGGCCCAGTTACCACTCGCGCCGGATCTGGTACGGCTTCGGGGCCTGGGACTATGCCAAGGAACCATACAGGGACTGGTGCGAGAAAAACCGGGCCCATGCTGGGGTCAACCTCAACACCGGCCATGCGTACGACGGGATCGTCAAGGCGCTGGCCAAGGAGTTCGAGCAACATCCCGATTACTGGCCTGAAATCGCCGGCGAGCGAAAGCCGGTCCGCAACCCCAAGCCGTGCCTGGGCAACGACGCCGTGCGCCGGTTGATGATCAAGGAAGTGATTTCAAGGCTCGCCAAGGCGCCGACCGCCGACAGCGTTTCGATCGATCCCAGCGACGGGGGCGGCTGGTGTGAATGCGCCAAGTGCAAAAAGCTTGGCAGCGTTTCGGACCAGGCCATCACGCTGGCCAACGAACTCGCGTCGGAAATCCAAAAGACCCATCCCGGAAAGCTGGTCGGAATCTACGCCTACAACTATCACTCGGCTCCGCCAAATATCAAGGTCCACCCGAATGTCGTCGTCAGCGTGGCGACCGCGTTCATCAAGGGAGGACAATCGCTCGATGAACTGCTCGCCGGGTGGGCGGCCAAGGGCGCCGTGCTTGGAATCCGGGAATACTACAGCGTGAACACCTGGGACCGCGACTTGCCGGCCCATGCCCGCGGCGGCAACCTGGATTACCTCCGGAACACCATCCCCGAGTTCCATGCCAAGGGCGCGCGGTTCATGTCCGCCGAATCGAGCGACAACTGGGGCCCGAACGGGCTCGGATACTACCTCGCCAGCCGCATGTTGTGGGATGTGGGGGAAGCCGGCAACCGGGACGCCATCGTCAATGATTTCCTCGAGAAATGCTTTGGAAAGGCCAAGGAACCGATGGCCGAGTTCTACAAGGAAATCGACGGGTCGAAACCCCACCTCGTGAGCTCGGATCAGCTCGGGCGGATGTTCCGTGCCTTGGAAAAAGCCAGAAAGCTGGAGGAAACCCCCGAGATCCGCCGGCGCCTGGATCATTTGACACTTTACGCATGGTATTCAGATCTTTACCAGCGATACGCCAGGTCGGACCCGGGAAACCGCCAGCAGTCTTTCGAAACCCTGATCAGGTTTGCCTACAGGATGCGGACCACGATGATGATCCACGCCTACGCGCTTTACCGCGACCTCGCGTCCCGGGACAAGTCGGTCACGATTCCCGCCGAGGCCAGGTGGCAGGTTCCGGAAGGCAAGAATCCCTGGAAATCAAGCAAGGAGTTCGACCCCGGGGAAATCGGGATGCTCGTCAAGGCTGGAATTGAACGGAACACCCTGCTCGAACTGAACTTCAAGCCCGCGGCATTCGGCGCCGATCTGGTCCCGGCCGGGAGCCCGCTCAACTTTCCATCCGGCAAACCGGTTGGCGAATGGGGCGCGGGCCGCGGAATCCAGGCATTCCACACTTACGCCGACAAGGAAACCTTGTTCGATCTCAAGATCACGGGGGGACTGATCGCCCATTACCGCGACCGCGGGAATGTGAAGGTCGAACTGTGGAAAATCGGCGGATCCAGCCAGACCGGTGAGAATGAGACTTTGGTCGCCACGGACAAATCCACTCCTCCCGACGGAAAGGAACACACGGTTCGACTGACGATCAAGGAACCGGGCCATTACCGGGTGACCGTGAGCGATGGTAATGACAAAACCTTGGTGCTCTGGCCTGATTCCTTGCCTTGCGTCGTCCGTTCAGGGCAGGAAAAGGCGATGAACGGCACATACGCGCAATGGATGGGGTATTTCTATGTGCCGAAAGGCACCAAGGTGATCGGCTTTTTCGGCGGCGAGCATGGCGAGATACGGGACAGCGAGGATCGCCCGCAATTCTGGCTCAATGGCAAGCAGGCGAGCTATTATTCCGTGGATGTCCCAAACGGTCAGGATGGCAAGGTTTGGAAGGTGAGATATGTCCGCGGCGCCATCCGGCTTCTCACCGTGCCGCCCTACTTCGCCCGCACGCCGGGGGAATTGTTGCTGCCAAAGGAAGTCATTGATAAAGACCGGAAATAGCGGTTGTCGTGGTCCGCGGAAGTGACGAAGCCTCGCGTCGCCCCCGACTTTTGAGCGAGGCCGCCCGGGATCGTTCCCTTTCGGACACGGCTTACCGGTGGCCCGGCGCGGCAACGACGGCGCCCACGCGCCGATTCCTCACTCCTGAACCAACGCCTTGAGCCGGGCCTTGCCCGAGGGCGCCACGCGTATCTCGGCAAATACCTCGCCATTTCGAATGGCCGTCTCCCATTTCAGGCCCTCGCCTTCCTGAACAAAAAACGCCTCGAATCCGAAGTCGGCGTTCGCGGCATGGTCGTCGCGGAATCGTCCCTTCACGAACAATCCGGAATCGGGCCTCGAGCGGGAGGCTGATGCCGGAACATGGCAGGGCCCTGATTCCGCCGGTTCCAAAAGGACGAAGACATCTCCCGAGGCGAACCCGGGGATATCACGCCTGATGACATTTCCTATCCTGAAATCAAGTATTACATAATCCCCCCGGAAAAAATCCCTCGGATCAACGGGAAAGGCCCGAAGCCTCACCGTCCTGGCACCCAGCATCGACACCTCCTCAACCGCCACCATCCCTGCCGGAATCGCCAGTTGAAGCACCAGCGATACCGCCAGAACAAGGCTCCAATCGGGAAGAGGCCAACGAAAACACCGCTCCATCCAGTCCGGCCTTGAGACCAGAATGTCCGTTGCCGATACGGTGGGATTGGGCTCCCTTTGCGATCCGCGCATCAAGGCCCAGAACCGGCCGGCCAAAAGAAGCGCGATGCCGGCCAGCGAAAACAGGCCGGCGGCGCCCAGCATGCCCCACGAGGCGGTGAAAAGGTCGAGATACCTCACAAGCGTCCACAGGAGGAACACGGCGATTCCCCCCGCGAATGGCAACAGCCTTTCCTCCAGGACGCCGACGCGAACCAGAAGCACGCACAGTCCAAGGATGGTGGCGTTTCCGAACACCATCGCGGCCACGCTGGCCTTTTCGCCGACCATCGCCATGAACCCCAAAAGCACGATGCCCATGCCGATCAACCCGGGAAGCGCCAATCTCGCGGAAAACGCCGGCCGATGCGCCGAATGCCACGGGCGCGTGATCATCAGGGCGGCGATCCAAGCCGCCGAAATCGCGCCAAGCAAGACCATGTTGAGGTTGAGTTGGGCCACCGGATCCAACCCCCAAGTGCCGTGACCACGCCCGATGGAAGTCCAGAAATGCATCGAACTGACCGTCAGCAGCGAGACCACCGTCAGGATCGATCCCCAAAAC
The DNA here is from genome assembly GCA_018970845.1 of Planctomycetota bacterium. Classification (GTDB taxonomy): domain Bacteria; phylum Planctomycetota; class Planctomycetia; order Gemmatales; family Gemmataceae; genus REEB421. The sequence continues at coordinate 14,901 of JAGWVO010000021.1, read as the reverse complement.
CTCCAGGGAGAGGCCAGCGGGTCGCCCGGAGGATGCGCCTGGGCGCACAACAGCAGGATCGACCCGACTCCGCCCAACCAAAAAACAGTCCATTGGTCGCCATGCCATGCCAACGCCTGCAGCGAGCACCACCAGGCGACAAGGGGCACATACAGTCCCAGAAGCAGGAACGACCGTTCGCGGTAAGCCCAATAGAAGCCGGGCAGCGCCAGCAGGGGAAGAAGGTAGGCGCCGCGGGGAAATCCGTTCCAGCCGAAAATGGCGGTATCCGACGGGCCGCCTGTCATCACGATCTCAACGAGGCACCAGACCGCCAGGAGGCCCGTCAGCAGGAAATGGAAAAGAAGGTTGCTCCTTGCCATGGCCACGGGCAGGACGCCAAGCGCCCACCACAACATGCCGTCGGGGAAGCGCCCTGATATCTGCCAGGCCTGGGCCACAAGCCAGATGCCCGAGCCAAAGACTAGGCATCCAAGGAAATGCGCGACATCGCCTGCCAGCGGCAGGCCCCAGCGCGCCCGCAGCGCGAAGCCCGCGGCATGGGCGACAGCGATTCCCATGAGGATGATGGCGACCTTGGCTTCCCTTGGGATGGCCTGCCAGTTGTAGCCGATGACGAGGAAGAGGGATGTCGCGAAAAGGAACACCGCCATGGTGGCCAGGACGAACAGGATGCGCTTGCCAGCCTGCTGCCCGGCGTCGGCTCGGGGCCGATAAATGGACATGATGCTTTCGGCTTGGCCGGAGGAAATGATGCCCCGCTCAAGCCACAGGCTGGTGGCCTGCCGCAACCAACGCCGGGTAGGTTCCGGAATGTCTGTCGGTTCCATGACCTTGTTCCCGAGGGGGCGCTGTCTCAATATATCCCGGCACGCCACGGCCTTTCCTTCAATTGAAATGGCGTCTTTTTTCCGTAATTTGATGGCAGCCCGCCACCTCGAGGAAAACCATCATGCCCTCTCCCGCGCAGCTTGATCGCCGATCCCTCCTGGCCGCCGCCTCCACCGCCATGGGCGCCATGGCCGCTTTCGGCCAAACCGCTCCCCGGGTCTTCGGCCCGGGCGCGCAACCCGTGCGGTATCCGGATCCCGACATCGTCACCCTCGACCCGCGGTTCAAGAAGTACGCGATCGGCAACACGCCCATCCAGCGCGTGGCGACGGGGTTCCTCTGGGCGGAAGGTCCGGCATGGAACGGCGTCGGCCGCTACCTCATGTGGAGCGACATCCCCAACGACAGGCAGATGCGCCTGCTCGACGAGGACGGCCATGTCAGCGTCCTTCGCAAGCCCGCCGGCTTCAGCAACGGCAACACCTTCGACGGCCAAGGCCGGCAGATCTCGTGCGAGCATGGCAACCGCAGGGTTGTCCGCTATGAGTACGACGGCACCGCCACCGTGCTGGCCAAGGAGTTTGACGGCAAGCCTTTCAACGCCCCCAACGACGCCGTGGTGCATCCCGTCACCGGTGATGTGTGGTTCACCGACCCGGGATACGGTTCGCTCATGAACTACGAGGGAAACAAGGGCCCCCTGGAACTCAAGGAGGCGGTCTACCGCATCGACGCGAAGGCCGGCACGGTCCACAAGGTCACCGATGAGGTGTTCAAGCCCAACGGCCTGTGCTTCTCCCCCGACCTGAAGACGCTCTATGTCGCCGACACCGGGTCGTCGCACTATGAAAAGGCCCCCAAGAACATCCTCAAATATGCCGTGGAAGGGCAAACGAAGCTCGGCAAGGCGGCCGAATTCGCCTCGATGGCGCTCGAGGTCGAGGGCAAGAAGGTCGCCGGGATGGCCGATGGCATCCGCTGCGACACCGACGGCAATGTGTGGGCCAGCGCGGGGTGGGTGGGCGCCGGGTACGATGGCGTCCATGTGTTCGCCCCGGATGGCGTCCGCATCGGGCAGATCCGCCTGCCTGAAATCTGCAGCAATGTCTGCTTCGGCGGCCCGCGGCGCAACCGCCTGTTCATGACGGCCAGCCAGTCGGTCTATGCCGTTTATGTCGAGGCCCGCGGGGCGCACTACACCTGAGACCCATCATGCCCGAACAACGGCTCGACGCGACCCGCATCAAGAGCGGCATCGCCGCATGGCTTGGCTGGATGTTTGACGGCCTCGACATGCACCTCTACACCCTCGTCGCGGTGCCCTTCGTCGCCCTGCTGTTGGGCGGGGTCGAACAGGACAGCCTCGAGGTGAAGGAGAAGGCCGGGTTCATCCAGGCCTCTTTCCTCGTGGGCTGGGCGATGGGCGGCGCCTTCTTCGGGGTGGTGGGAGACCGGCTCGGCCGCAGCCGGGCCCTCATGCTCACCATCCTCACCTACGCCCTGTTCACGGGCCTGTCGTTCTTCGCCCAGACCTGGTGGCAACTGATGATCTGCCGGTTCCTGGCGGCGCTGGGGATCGGCGGCGAGTGGGCCGTCGGCGCCTCGCTGCTGTCGGAAACCTGGCCGGCCCGGTGGCGCCCGTGGATGGCCGCGATTCTCCAGAGCGCCGTCAACATCGGGGTGATCCTGGCCACGGTGGCCGGCTGGCTGATGGCCGGCCTGCCCCACCGCTTCATCTTCCTGGTGGGGGTGCTGCCGGCGTTCCTGGTCCTGTGGATCCGCAAGGCCGTGCCGGAGCCCGAGGAATGGGCCCACGCCTCCCAGAAGGAGCCCTCGCGCATCGCCGACCTGTTCGGCCCGGCCCTCAGGCGCACGACCCTCGTGACCCTTTTGGTGTGCGGCTTGTCGCTTTCGGGCCACTGGGCCTTCACCTTCTGGTCGCTGCAGCAGATCGGCACCCTGGCCAAGAACGAGCTCAAGCAAATGGGCAAGGACGATCCCGAGACCGTCAACGCCGAGGTGCAAAGGCTCAAGTCCGCCTCGTTCGCCGTGCTGATGGGTTCCAGCGTGGCCGGCAACTTCATGGCGGGCGGCCTGGCCAGGGTTTTCGGGTACAGGAAGGCCATTTTGGGAATCGGTGTCTTCTACGCCCTTTCGCTTTTCGTGGCGTATGGCGTGCCAAGGGGATCCGCCGAAATGACATGGTGGTTGATTCCCATGGGGCTGGGACAAGGGATGTTCGGCCTGTTCACCATGTACCTTCCCCCGCTGTTCCCGACGCTCCTGCGCACGACGGGCGCCGGTTTCTGTTACAACTTCGGCCGTCTTGCCGCCGCTGCTGGCACGGTCCTGCTGATCTACCTCCCGGTGCACGACATGCGCGAGGCGCTGTTCTGGGCGGGTGTGCCGTTCCTGGCTTCCGTCGCCATTGGCTGGCTCCTACCCGATCTCAATCTCGATGGGAGCAACGACGCCTGATTGCAAACCAATCCCGCCGGTCTACGGACCCGGCTCCGGCCAGCCATGCCCTTGCTGGCCAAAGTCCCGCTGCCAATTCCTTGCCCGTTGGCGTTCCCTCGCCGGATGCGGGATGTTGACAGGTCTTTGATTCTTGGAAATGCCCGCCCGTGCGGAGATCGATCAAACGCGGCGGTCGGTTAACCCAAAGGCGCGCGAATGATGATCCTGATCGCTGACAATCCTTGGCCCACCAAGACCTGGCAAGCGATGGTGGCGGCGGCCCGGGAGGCTTGCGCCGGGCGCAACGCTGGCCACGACTTCGGCCATGTGGAACGGGTCACCAGGACGGCCTGGGCGCTTGCCAACCAGGAGCCATGCGATCGGCGGGTGGTGCTCGCCGCGGCGCTGCTGCATGAGCTGGTGAATCACCCCAAGAACCATGAAAGGTCATCCTTGTCGGGGCAGGACTGCGCGCTTGCGGCCCGGGCGCTTCTCGAATCGATCGGCACGGCACCGGATTTGGCCGACAGGGTGGCCGAGTGCGTTTCCAACCATGGCTGGTCGGCGGGCAAGGCGCCCCCCTCGTTGGAAGCGGCCGTGCTGCAGGATGCGGACAGGCTCGACGCGCTGGGGGCGATCGGCCTGGCGCGCTGCATCGCCACGGGGGTGGAGATGGGCGCCATGCTGTTTCATGCCGGAGATCCCTTCGCGCTCGAACGGGAACTGGATGACAAGGCCTTCAGCCTCGATCACCTGGCGCGCAAGCTGTTCCGGCTGCCCGAATCGTTCCACACGCCCGCGGCGCGGGAGATGGCCCATTCGAGGGCCGTGTTTCTCAGGCAGTTCGTCACGCGGGTGGCCGGCGAGCTTGGTTTGGAGCCCCCCGCCGATGCCCGCTGGGGAGCGGCTATTTCTCAACCGTGAGCAGGAACGGGGCGCTCGAATACGCCCGCTTGATGGTGAAGCTGATCGAGACATTGGCGTGCGCCGCCAGCGGCGTCGTCGAAGCCGGGGCGTCGGCGGCCGCCTTGATGACAATCTTGCCCGTGGTGACGCCTTCTGCGAGCACCAGCTTGCTGGCTCCCTCGTCAACGGTCACTCCCGCGGGCAATGGATTGCCGAACTGCTGGCCGAGATGCTGGAGTTTCAGGTCGAGCGAGACGCGGCCGGTGTAGCGCGCGGCGCGCTTGATCGTGACATTGAGCGCCTGGCTCTGGCCGGGCTTCAGCTTCAACTGCGCCGGTTCCACGGTCACCATCTCGATGTCGGCCTCCGGGGTGATTGCCGCCACCTGGAGGTCGACCGGCCAGGTGCTCCGGCCGCCGCCGGGCATGGTGAGGTCGGTGAGTGGCTGGACGGCGACGGTCGCCGGCTTGGCGCCCTCGCCGGTGGCCGACATCCGCACGGCCGAGGCGGCGGGCGGGGCGCCGGCCTTCGCGCGCAGCAGCACCAAACCGTCGTTCTGGCCGGCGGGCACCACGCAAGGCTCGGCGGACATTCCGGACGGGAGATCATCCACCCGAACGGTCACCGCGCCCGCGTAGCCGCCCGTGCGGGTCACCCTCACGAACCAAGGCGCGGCGCTTCCGGGCACGACACCGGCCTTGTCGTCATCGCAGGTGATCGTGAAGCCGGGTTCCTGGGATTCGATTTCCAGGGCGTACACGAAGTCGGGGCCGCCGCGGCCGAGGAGGTCGCGCAACCGGATCTCATGCAGGCCCGCCACGGTGGCCGTGAAGGCGAGAGTTGAGTCCTTGCTCGAGGTCGAGGCGTCGTCGTTGAAGCCCGCCTGCTTGCCTGCCGGGGCGTTGATCGACAGGTGGGAGTCGAGGGGGGTGCCCAGCTTGCGGGAATGCACGCGAGCGATGATCGACTGGCCCTTGGCCAGCTCCACCTTGAACGAGTCGATTTCGCCTTTTTTCTCCAGCCGGCCGACCACGCAGACCCCCGGCTTGATCGACGCCGCCTGCTCGGGAACGATTCCAAGGGCCGTCCGCCAGACTGGAAACGGATTGGAGAAACGGGTTCCGGCTCCATTTTTCAGCTGCAATTGCGCCAGGCTCGTCCTGGGCGTGGCGACCGGTTCCAAACCAGCGCACGGGACCTGCCCTTCGGGCAAACCCCAACCGATCGCCCCGGCCGTGGAAGTCGCGGCGATTGGCGCCGCGGGCGGCCAGGGCACCCGGGCCCAGGGCCCCTCCCGAACCTCGAGAAGGTAAGGCGCGTTCGCCACCCCCGAGTAATCGACATCCCGCACGATGAGCGTGTGGGGCCCTCCCTTGGCGCAGGAATAGCGCAGGATCGGATCGGCCAGGGCCACATCGTCGGCGCCCGCGACCTCGCGGCCCGCCGGGTCGAGCAGGGTGAGCACGGGATCGATCGGCGGAACCTGGCTGTGCCTTTTGAAAAAGAACCGGAACGAGGTCACCGCAAATGTAACCTCTTGTCCTTCCTTAAGTTCCACCTTGTAAGCATCAACTTCCTCCCGGGCCGCGATTTGGCCGCACACCACGGTCCCCACTTCCAGAGGTTGGGCCTTGTCGGCGGAAGCATGGGCCCCGGCGGCCTCCATCCGTACGGGTTGGTCCACCACAAGCAACTGGCCGACGGTTGAAACGCCTTCCGTGGTGATGACGCGGAACTCGCGGGGCCCGACCGCGGTGTTGCCATCGGCGGTGACACGAATCCGGGTGGAGGCGGGCTTGGCCTTCGACTTGTCCGCCGGCGGAACCACCTCGGCGCGAACGCCTTCCCCCTGAAAAACCACCTGCCGGGCCGTCGCGAGGCTGCCGGGGCTGGCAAATACCTCGATTTCAGCCGTTTGGCCGCGGTTCACGGCCGAGGGCAGGGCATGGGTGATTTGCGGGTAGGGGGTCTGGCCGAGGGCCAGACCGAGGAGCGCCGCGAACAGCATTGGAATGACCCCTGTGAGGTAGGAGTTTCAATGTAATCGATTTGGGAAACCCGATGCAACTTCCAAGAAACTCAAGAAATTTTGGCCAAACCGTTGTTTTCTCGAAAAAATGCACCTAAACTGCCGCTTCCCGGAGACGCCCCGGTCGCGTGACCGATGTTGCCGGGGCACTGGTGTTTCGAAACAGGAGTTTTCACGATGAAGAAGTTCGCGGTTCTGGGCCTGGTCGCCCTGGCCTTCGCCGTTGCCGCTTTCGGCGTCAACGCCCAGGAAGGCAAGAAGTTGTCCATCAAGGATGTCATGAAGAAGTTCCCCGCCCTGGCCAAGAAGATCAACAAGGGCGAAGGCAGCGACGCCGAGAAGAAGGAATTCGTCGAGTTGGCCAAGGCCCTGGCCGCCAACACCCCCAAGAAGGGTGACGCCGAAGAGTGGAAGAAGCGCACCTCGACCATCGTCGCCGAGGCCGAGAAGGGCGAGAAGCAACCTTGCGCCACCAACTGCAAGGGTTGCCACGACCTCCACAAGGGCAAGTAAGGCCCATTCCCTTTGGGGACCCCGGGGACGGATCCGAAAGGTCCGTCCCTTTTTTCGTTAGCCGCCGGGAAACCAACCGATGCTTGCCGCGATCATGCTTCTTTTCTGCGCCGACGCTCCCCCGACAAGGCCCAACATCCTTGTCATCGTCGCCGACGACCTCGGGTTCTCCGACCTCGGCTGCACGGGAGGGGAGATTCCCACCCCCCGGCTCGATGCGCTGGCCGACTCGGGAACCCGCATGGCCAGGATGTACAACACGGCCCGGTGCTGGCCCACGCGATCGGCGCTTTTGGCGGGATATTACGCCCAGCAGATCCGCCGCGACGCGGTGCCGGGAGTGAGCCCGTCGGGAGGTCAGGGCAAGCGGCCGCCGTGGGCCCCGCTGCTGCCGGCCATGCTCAAGCCCGCGGGATATCGAAATTACCACTCCGGAAAGTGGCATGTCGACGGGCCGCGGCTGGCCGGCGGCTTCGACCGGTCGTACAGCATGGAGGATCACGACAGGTTCTTTAACCCCAGGAACCATTTCGAGGACGACATCAAGCTCCCGCCGGTGGATCCGGCCAAGCCCGTGTATGTGACCGAGACCATCACCGACCACGCCCTCAAGTGCCTTGCCGACCATTCCGCCAACCACGCCGGCAAGCCGTTCTTCTCCTATGTGGCCTACACGGCTCCGCATTTTCCCCTGATGGCCCCGGCCGACATCGTTGAAAAGCACCGCAAGCGGTACCTCGATGGCTGGGAAAAGGCCAGGAAGGCCCGTTGGGAAAAGCAACAGGCCTACGGGGTATTCAAGGGCGGCCTCTCGGCGGTGGAACGCGGGCAGGGGCCTCCCTATCCTTTTCCCAAGGCGATCGAGGCGCTCGGCGCCGGCGAGGTGAACCGTCCCGCGGAATGGGATTCGCTCACCCCCCGGCAGCGGGCCTTCCAGGCCGACAAGATGGCCGTGCACGCCGCGATGGTGGAGGTGATGGACACCCAGGTCGGCCGCCTCATCGACGCCATCATTAAGATGGGCCGCCTCGACGACACCCTCGTCATTTTCCTGTCCGACAACGGAGCCAGCGCCGAGATCATGGTGAGGGGGGATGGTCACGACCCCGCCGCCTACCCCGGTTCGGCCGCGTCATACCTGTGCCTTGGGCCCGGTTGGTCGACGGTGGCCAACACGCCTTTCCGCAAGCACAAAACTTGGGTGCATGAGGGTGGCATCGCCACGGCCTGCATCGTTCGCTGGCCCAAGGGCATCCCGGGCAAGGGTAACTGGAACAGCACCCCGGCCCATGTGGTGGACCTTGTGCCGACCCTCCTGGCCGCGGCGGGCGTTTCCCCTTTGGCCTTGGAGGGCCAACCGCCCCGCCCGGGGGTGAACCTGCTTCCCGGACTCAGGGGGGAAGCCATGCCGCCGCGATCCACCGCGCTGTGGTGGCTGCACGAGGGCAACGCCGCGGTCAGCGAGGGGAACCTGAAGCTCGTGAGGGCCAAGGGGCAGCCATGGGAACTCTACGACCTCGCCGCCGACCGCGCCGAGACGAACGACCTGGCCGGGGCCCGGCAGGCCGACGCCGAGCGCCTCGCGAAGCTCTGGGAAAACCAGTGGGCCCGGTTCCAGTCCGACGCCAAAAACGCCCGCTAGTTCGCGCTCAGCCGGCTTGGCCGCCGGGCGCCCCGCGCCGCACCGTCACCGGGGCCAGCAGGATTAGAAGCGGACCAGCCAGATAGACAAAGCTCATGAAGGAGCAGGCGCGGGCGTAGTCCTCCTGGAAGACGCCCTTCATGAGCGCCCCCGTCTGCAGGGCGCCGATCGCCGCGATGATCCTCCCGAAGTTGAAGCAGAAGCCCTGCGCCGTGGCCCTCACGCGCGTCGGGAACAGCTCGGGAAGGTACAGGGGGAGCCAGCCGTAGAACGAAGCCGTGAGGCCGCCGGCGACGAAAGCCGAGGCCAGGAAATGAATGTCGTAGGCCTCGTTGAAGCGATAAAAATACTGTGTTGATCCCAAGGACAGCAGGCAGAGCGCCGCGTAGGCGACCCGCCTGCCGGCAAGGGCCCCAAGGTAGGCGCCGAACAGGCCGCCGAACACGGCGCCCGTGGCGCTGGCGATCTGCGTCCAGGCCCGGGCATCCGGGTTGGTCGACAGCTTGCCAACCCAGGTGGGAGCCCACTGCATGCTGGCCCAGGTGCCCAGAAGCGCCACGCCCGACAGCGCCGCGCCCAGGACCATGCGAGGCAGCACCAATCGCCCCGCGTCACCCATGTCCATGCGCCCGAGGTAGCGGTGGACCGGGTACAGGTACCCGGCCAGCACCACCGCCAAAAGCACGGCGGTTCCTCCCAGCCGAACGGCGTAGGCCATGTCGTTCGCCCACAGCGCCAGGATGCCCAGGGAAGCCGCCGCTCCCAGGAGCACGCCGAACAGGTCCTCCGTCCGCCATCCGTCGGTGGATCCCTTGGCCTTTTCGGCTTCCCAATCCTCCGACTCGGGCACGAACAGCCGGATGACAAAGGTGAGGAACGCCGGGGCGATGCCCACGAGCATGAGCAGGCGCCATTTCACCCAGTCGTCGGGCAGGCCCAGCGATGCCAGCGCGCCGTGCAGTTGGTTGATGCCGAGGCTGATGAAACCCACCAGGGCGAAACCGGCGTTGGCCGCGGCGCCGATCAGGCCGGCGAGCATCGCGGGAGACCGCCCCCCCCACACCTCGCGCACCAGCGCCACGCCCAGCGACCATTCCCCCCCCATGCCCAACGCGGCGACAAACCTCACCACCACCATGTGCCAGGGTTCGGCGCAGAACGCGCCCAGGCCGCTGAAGCCAGCGTAGGTGAGGATGCTCAGGGCCATGGCCCGAACCCGGCCAAGGCGGTCTCCCAGCCAGCCAAACAGCACGCCACCCGTGGCGGCGCCGGCCAGGAACGCGGCGATGATCACCCCGTTCCAGCGGCCGACCTCCGAATCGATGATGGCCTTCTCCGCGGTGCCCAGGTGGAGCAGGTCGATCAACGCCGGCCTTGAAATCACCGGAAACAAACCGATCTCGAAGCCGTCGAACATCCAGCCGAGGAACGCGGCGACCAGGGCGGCCATGCGGGCGGTGGCGCCCGGATGGCGAGGGGTTTCGGAACTCATGAATGGGGATCCTGTCAGGCCGGGTGTTCCATTCCACACTCTACCCGGATTCCACGGTGCCCGCAGGCCACCTTTTCCGCTGGCCCCGCAGGGCGGGAAGGATAGCATATCCGTTGTGTCGGGCGGGCCGGCAGACTCTCCGCGCCGCCGACGACGCTTACAGGAGAACCGAATCACATGACATTCCAGCTCAGGGCCCTGGCGGCCCTCTCCCTCATCGGATTGGCCGGCGCCGCTTCCGCCCAGGACAAATCCGAGGGGTTCGTCCAGTTGTTCAACGGCAAGGACCTCAAGGGATGGAAGACCCACCCCGACGACAAGGCCAAGTGGGAAGTCGTCGACGGCGCCATCAAGGGAAGCGGCCCCGCCGGCCACCTCTTCACCGAACGCGATGACTTCACCGACCTCGTTTATCGCATTGAGGCCAAGATCTCCGACAAGGGCAACAGCGGCCAGTACTTCCGCGTCAAGTACGCCAAGGCCTTCCCCCCGGGCTTCGAGGCCCAGATCAACAGCACAGGCTCCGACAAGGTGAAAACCGGCAGCCTCTACAATGTCGTCAAGGTGTTCGACATCCTCGTGCCGCCCGACACCTGGTTCACCCAGGAAGTCACCGCCAAGGGCAACCACATCATCATCAAGGTCAACGGCAAGGTGACCGTCGACACCAAGGTCACCGACCCGAAGTTCGACTTCACCAAGGGCCACCTCGCCATCCAGCAGCACGACCCGGGTTCCACCGTGTGGGTCCGCAAGGTCGAGGTGAAGGAACTCAAGTAGCAGTCCGACTCCTGATTTCCCGATCACCCGCGGACCTGAACGGTTCGCGGGTTTTTTCATCCCCCCGCCGGATAAAATGCCAAGGTTGAACCCGTAACGGTCAAGACGGCCCGCCGCCGTGCCGATGGCCGAACTGGGGCGGTCCATCCATCGGGCGCGCCACGGAGTTCCGCACCATGAAGAGGCGCGCCTTCACGCTCATCGAATTGCTGGTGGTGATCGCCATCATCGGCATCCTGTTGGCGCTGCTCGTGCCCGCGGTGCAAAGGGTGCGGGAAGCCTCCAACCGGTTGTCCTGCCAGAACAACCTCAAGCAACTCGCCCTCGCCTGTTCCAGCTTCCACGGCACTTTTGCCGAGTTCCCGCCAGGGTACGAGCGGCAACCCAACCGCAACGCCAGCTTTTATTGCCACCTGCTGCCCTATATCGAACAGGCGGCCCTGTTCCAGAAACTCGACTGGGCCGTGCCCACCAACAACCAAATGCCCGGCGGCCCCGCCACCATCGTGATCAAGGGACTCGTCTGCCCCTCGGCGAACCTCGACACCAATCCGGAACCATTGGGCATCAATTCGATGTCGGCGGCGCTCACCAGCTATGGCGGCAACGGCGGCACCGTGGCCCTGCCGTTGGATCAGGCCAAGAATGACGGAATCTTCCATGAAACCGGAGCGCTCTCCAAGCCGAAGGCCAACCAGCTTTCCGTGAAGATGGCCGAGATCCTCGACGGCACCAGCCAAACCATCCTCTTCGGCGAGAGAACCCATTACGACGGCGCCTGGGATAGTTGGCTCTCCGCGCCGCTCCAGCCCAAGCCGAGCCCGCCCTTGCAACCTTTCCGCCAATTGCGCGCTTGGGCGCCCGCCAGCCCGATGGCCCTCTACCATGTCACTCATTCGGGCATCGCCCAGCTCAACGGCGGCATGGGCCGGGCCTACACTCCGCCGCCGCCCACCAACCCGCCCACGCCGCCGCCGCCAGTTCCGCTGACGGACATCGAACCGTTCATCCAGTACCGGTGGATGGCCTACGGCAGCCAGCACACCGGAGGCGTCAATTTCGCCTTCGTGGACGGTTCCGCCCGGGCGATTCTTCCATCAATCGACCAAGCCGTGCTGATTGGCCTCTCCTCGCGCGCCGGGGGCGAGGCGCCGGCCTGGTGACCCTTGTGAAGCCCGGCGCTCCTGTTAACCTTGGGTCTGGTTTCCAAGGCTCCCGGGTTCCACCATGCTCTCCCTACTTGCCTGCGCCATGGCGCTTTGCGGCCAGGACAGGCCGAACATCCTTTTCATCATGTCCGATGACCACGCCTTCCAGGCCATATCGGCCTACGGCAGCGCCATCAACAAGACACCCCATATCGACCGCATCGCCCGGGAGGGCGTCAGGCTCGACCGCTGCATGGTCACGAATTCCATCTGCACGCCATCCCGGGCCGCCATCCTCACCGGGCAATACTCCCACATCAACGGCGTGCCGGCCTTCAACCGCCTCGACCCGGCCCGCCAGACGGTCGCCAAGTTGCTCCAAGCGGGCGGCTACCACACCGGCATGATCGGCAAATGGCACCTGGGCAGCGACCCGCAGGGGTTCAACTTCTGGCGCATCCTTCCCGGCCAAGGCCTCTACCACAACCCGGTGTTTTACGACACCAGGGAAGCGGTCAAGCATCAGGGCTACTGCACCGACCTCATCACCGATTTCGCCATCGAGTTCCTCGACAAGCGCCCCTCCGACAAGCCGTTCTTCCTGATGTGCCACCACAAGGCTCCGCACCGCAACTGGCAGCCCCGGGCCGACAAGGCCGAGAAATGGAAGAATGTCGAGGTTCCCCTGCCCGCCACCTTCGATGACGACTATTCAACCCGCGGTGACGCCGCGCGCGAGGCCACGATGCGGGTGGACCGCGACCTCACCCCGACCGACCTCAAGGAGAAACCGCCCGAGGGCCTCACCCCGGCGCAGCGCAAGCGCTGGAACTACCAGCGATACATGCGCGACTACCTCGCCTGCGTGGAATCGGTGGATGATTCCGTCGGCCGTCTCCTGGGCCACCTCGACTCCAAGGGCCTGGCCGGCAACACCCTCGTGATTTACACCTCCGACCAGGGCTTTTACCTCGGCGACCATGGCTGGTACGACAAGCGCTTCATGTATGAGGAGTCGCTTCGCACCCCGCTTGTGGCCCGCTGGCCCGGCAAGATTCCCGCCGGCTCAAGCAGCGAGGCGATGGTGCTCAACATCGACCACGCCCCCAGCTTCCTCACCGCAGCCGGCCTCCCGGTGCCTGCCGACATGCAGGGCAAAAGCGCGCTCGGCGTGCTGGCGGGCAAGCCTCCCGCCGATTGGCGCTCGGCCATGTATTACCGGTATTACGACTATCCCGGGGCGCACAAGGTGCAGCCGCACTTCGGGATCCGAACGGCCACGCACAAGCTGATCCACTTCCCGAAGATCAACCAGTGGGAACTGTTCGACCTGAAGTCCGACCCGCGCGAGTTGAACAACATCGCCGCGGCGCCGGCGCAGGCTGACACGCTGGCCAAGCTCAAGGCCGAACTGGCCAAGCTCAAGGCCGAGGCCAAGGACGACGACCGCTTTGCCGACAAGCTGCCGCCCGGCGGCGTCGATGGACCGATGAAACCCGGCCCGCGCGCGCCCAAATAAAAGGCAAACTCCTCATCCGCTCCAAGCGGACTTCCCGCTCATGATGTTCTCGAAGCCTCATGGGCGCCGGATGGTTGACACAGGTTGCGCTGGTGGGGCCCCTGCCCGCGCTTGCCTGATTCATTAAGCCATTTCCAGGCCCCGCATGGTGGTCTTGGCGCTGGCGAAGCTGCCCGCTTCGATGCCGAGGCGCTGGAGCATCGACACATAAAGGGTCGCCAGGTTGTGGTTGTTGGCGGTGCTGAACGCGAGATGCTGCCCGTGCCGGAATCCGCCGCCCGCAAGCAGCACGGGAAGGTTTACATTGCTGTGCGAATTGGCGCTCCCCATGCAGGTTCCGTAAAGGACCTGGGTGCGGTCGAGAAGGTCGGCTTCCCCCTCCCTGGCCTGGGCCAGGGCCGACAGGAACCGGTTCAGCGCCTTGAACTGCCCCTCCTCGTGCGAGCGAAGCTCGGCGACCATTTCAGGCCGGTTGCCATGGTGGGTGATGTTGTGGATCACCGTCGTGTCGATGAACAGGGAAACCACCCGGGTCGAATCGGTCTCGATCGCCAGCCTCACAAGGTCGAACATCTGGTCCGTCTTCTCCACGAAGCGCATCGCCTCCTGAATGTCGTCGGGTTGGCCGCGCGCCACGACGGGCTTGGGCTTCTGCTCCCATTCCTCCGCCGAGTGCATGCGCTTCTCGAGGTCGCGCACCGAAGAGAGATACTGGTCGAGCCTGGCCTTGTCCTCGCCGGAAAGGGAACGGGAAAGCCGGGCGGTTTCTCCCCCGAGGAAGTCCATCATGCTGCGTCCCATGCGCAGCGCCTCGACGGCCTCGGCGACTTCTCCCGGCTTGCCCTGCACGAACAGTTTCTGGAACAGCCGCCGGGGGCTGCTTTCGGCGGGTATCGGCGAGCCGTTCCGGGTGTAGCTGAGGGTCTTGCCTTCCGTGGTCATCGCAAGCACAAGCGAGGGATGCCTTGTCTTGTTCCCCACATGCTCGGCCGCCACCTGGTCGAGGGAAATGTCGTTGCGGAAGCCGTTCTGGTCGGGATGGGGCGTGCCGGTGATGAAGCATTTCTCGGCCTGGTGCCCGCCCGTGACCCCTGGAAGGCTCACGCCGGAAAACACCGTGAAACGCTCGCGGTGGGAAGCCAGGATCTGGAGGTAGGGAGGAAGCGCGAATCCCCTGCCGGGCTTTTCCGGAAAAAAGAACTGGGGCATGATCCCCTGGTTGGTCTGGATGCACACCATGCGCCGCGGCACGGCGCCTTGGCCCGCGGCCTTGCGCGCCGAGGCGCCGAAAGCCGGGCGCATCGCATCAAGAAAAGGCAACGCGACCGCGATTCCCGCACCCCTCAGCACGGAGCGCCTGTCCAACGGCGCGATGGCGGCGTGAGTCATGGCTGGATAACCTCCCTTGCAATTCCAAGCCGGCACTGGCAACCGGCATTCATGGTTCCGTGACATCCACCTGGGCTTTCCTCAAGGCGGCGGCCAGCGCCGCCCTGTCGGTCTTGGATGGATCGACCATCGCCTTGACAAAGCCTTCCCGAAAATGGACGACGGCGCTCTCCACTCCCTCGATGTTCGCGA
>JAGWVO010000020.1 GCA_018970845.1 Planctomycetota bacterium | reverse complement strand
GGAATCGTCGGAAAGCTGGAAAACACCCGAACTGCCGTCCGGCGCGGCCCCCGATGGCGGATTGGCCGGAGCGGGTTCGTCGTCGGAGAGCTTGAAAACCGGTTCGTTGGCCAATTCAAAAGGGGAGTCGGCGCCGGCGGGTGGAGCCATCTTGGCCATTTGCGACGGGGTTAGCATCTCGGTGGTCGCGTTGGGCTCCTCGACCTTGATGCCAACGCTGTCCATGTCGTCGGGCAGGAGGGAGAATGAGGAGCCGGAATCGGTGTCGGAAGGCTGGACGGGAACCTCGGGTTCGATTGCCGAGCTATCCGATAGCAGGAAGTCATCGTCGACGGGTTGCCCGGCATCAGCCGCAGGGGCTGGGGCCGCCGCCATCGTGGCCTTGTAGGCCTCGATGTCCTCCGACTTGAAGGTGAGCGTGTTGCCGGCGCGGAACGACCGGATGGTACCCCCGCGTGCCAGGTCCTTGATGGCATCCTTGGTCAGGCCGAGGGCGGCGGCGGCCTCATCAAGAGACAGGATGGCCATGGATGATTTCCCCGTGATGCATATCGATGGCTGATGCCCCCCGATCAGGGGCTGACCTGCAATTCTACCCCCGGAGTTAAGAGGGGCAAGAAATGACCAGCCCTGATTCCTAACCTGATGGGGGAAACTGTTGCGATTATGAGGGCGACGGAATGGCTGGAAAGAAGGTTTTGAGTGTCGGCCAATGCGATTTTGACCACGGATCCATCGAAGCGCGGCTTCGCGGACTGTTCGGAGCCTCCGTGGTTCCCGTCGACGGGGCCGATGAGGCGAAGGCCCTTTTGGGCCGCGAGAAGTTCGACCTGGTTCTCATTAACAGGGTTTTTGACGCCGATGGCGGTTCCGGACTTTCCCTCATCGAGGCCCTCAAGGGGCCGTCCCAGTCACCGTTGATGCTGGTGAGCAACTTTCCCGAAGCCCAGGCCCAGGCCGTGGCGGCGGGCGCGGTTCCTGGTTTTGGCAAGTCGGCACTGGGCGACCTGAAACTGATGCAAACCCTGCTGGCTCCTTATTTGGGCTAGGCGTTTCCAACATCGCGCCATGGCCGATCCGCATGGGCCATTTCGGCGGCAACGACCCGGGCCAGGGTCGGCCTGCCAAGCGCCATGTAGGCCGCCTCAAGGATGGGTGCCGCGATCGCGCGCCGTTTCCGGGTGCCGGGCGCCCACAATTCACGACCGATGAACAGGGCCACCCCGGGCCTGCCGGAGTCGAGCGCCCTGCGCGCCACGCGCTGGAGCCACTCCACGCCGGCCTTGCGCCAAACCGCCTCATGAAGCCGCGGCAAGGGCGCCGTGGTGCGGCAAGTCTCGGGCGGGGCGACGATTCCGGTGCCGTCCTGCGTGGGAAGGGTCACCAGCGAGTCGCGGTCCGCCAAGGCCCCCGAACTGGCCCTGATGAAGGCGTCGCCGGTGTGCGGTGGCAGTTGGATTCCCACGGCCTTGGCCAGCCGATTCGCCATTTCGCGGCATCGGGAAAGCATGGCGGCCACCTCCCGGGCCTCCGCTTCAGTGGCACCCGGGTCGGGCCCTTCCGATTCAAGGTCGGCCGCCGCCTGTTCCACCCACAGCCTGAGGCCGCCGGCCAGGGTGTCCGACTCGAGGCTGGCGCCGGGGCCCGCTCCCCGGTCGGTCAGGGCGGCGCAACTGGGCGCGCCGGTGTCGGGATCATCGATGAAATAGCCCCAGTGCTGACCTCCATCGGAGGAAAGCATCACGGGAAAGAATTCGGGCAGCTCCCAAGGCCTGCGGTGGTGAAGGATGATGGGCGCGGGCGGATCGGCCTTGTCGAACCGTCCGTCAAGCACCTCGAACGGGCCGGCAAGCACCAACCCGAGGGAATCTTCCAGGGCCCTGAGCGGATCGAGGGGCTTCACCGATCGGCAAAAACCCCAGATTCGTTCCAATTCGGCGGGAAAATGAAAACCGTATAGCTCGAAAAGACGAGCCCGGCGACGCTCTTGGGGAGTCATTCACCGGGCTCGCGGCTGCTTGTGGGCATCAGGAAAGGATCGCCGTGACCGCCTCGCCCTGAACCAGTTCACGCGGCTGGTTGAGGTGGTTGTAAACGATGGTGGCGGGGTTGATGCCGACGCTGTGGTAGATGGTGGCCAGCAGGTCGCGCGGATGGACGGGGGTTTCGATCGGCGCCGAGCCGGTCTTGTCCGACTTGCCGTGCACATGGCCCCGGCGGAGCCCCGCACCCGCGACGACGGCGGTGTAGCAGTATGGCCAGTGGTCGCGGCCGTCATCGGAGTTCTCATTGCCCGATGTGCTCACGCCGCGCTGGGGACTGCGGCCGAACTCTCCCACCGCCACCACGAGGGTTTCACTTAACAGGCCCCTCTGGTCGAGGTCGGCGATGAGGCTCGAAAGGCCCGCATCGAGCATGGGGGCCGACTGGTCCTTCATGCGCTTGGAAAGCCCGCTGTGGACATCCCAGGAGTGGTTGTCGGAGTTGGCCACCTTGGGCCAGTTGACTTCCACGAATCGCGTGCCGGCTTCGACGAGCCGCCTGGCCAGCAGGCAGCTTTGGCCGAAGGTGTTGCGGCCGTACTGGTCGCGAACGGAGGCCGGTTCCAGCGTCAGGTCGAAGGCCTTGCGGGCGTTTCCGCTGATGACCAGGCCGAGCGCCTTGCCGTAATAGTCGTCCAGGTCGAAACGGGAGGTGGCCTTCTCCAGGTCGTCCAGGCCCTGGTTGATGACGGATCGCAGCTTGGCCCGGCGCTCGAGGCGAACCCGGCCGACCTCACCCCGCAGCTGCAAGTCGTCGACCTGGATGCGGTCCATCTTGGCCATGTCCATGTCGTCGCCGGCGGGGTAGAGCAGGTATGGGTCGAACGCGCGGCCGAGGAATCCGGCGTTGCCACCCTTGCCCACCACATTGCTCTCCTGCAGCGGCCGGGGCATCATCACGAACGGCAGCATCGGCACGACAGGGGGCTTGATCCGCGCGATCTGCGATCCGCAGGTCGGGAAATCCTTGGGAGTCGGGGGCTCAAGCTGGCCCGAGGGGCTCACCTTGTCGGCCGTGTAACCGGTGAGCATCTGGTAGATGGCCGCGGTGTGGTTGAAAAGGCCCACCGGGGTGTAGCTCATCGAACGGATCATCGTGAAGCGGTCGTTCACCTGCGCCAGCTTTGGCAGCAATTCGGTGAAATTCACGCCGGGAAGCTTGGTGGGAATTGGCTTGAAGATCGAGCGCACATTGTCGGGAACGCCCTCCTTCGGGTCCCAAAGGTCCAGATGGCTGGGACCACCTTGCAGGTAAAGCAGGATCACGCTCTTGGCCTTGCCGAACCCCGGACCTCCATAGGATCCCTCGGCGGCGGTCGACTTCTTGAGGTTCATCAGGCCGGCCAGCGAAAGGCCCATGATCGATGAACCGCCTACACGCAACACTTCGCGGCGATCGGTTGTTCCGTCGCAATTGTCACGACCAGCGGCACCTGTCAGGGCGAACATGGTATCTCTCCCGGTCTCGAGGCCAGTTGGTATATCCTTGGGAAACAAGTTTGGGCGGGCTTCATTAATTTACTTCGGCATCTTGGTGCCCGTCAATCAACTTCCCTGATTGGGGAATCTGGAGGCCGCGATCGATGGCGCGGAGGCAGTCTTCCGAAAAAATCGGGAAACCCGGCAAGGAATCCCCCGCGCCGTTGCAGGAGCAGTCAAGCGTGCCGGAGGCCGAGATGGCCTCAAGGCGAAAGTCGGTTGAAACCGCCTACACGGCCGAATACCCCGGGTTGCTCAGGATCATGGTTGCCCAACTTGCCAAAAAAACCCATCAAAACCTCGCCGTATGCGAGGAAAGGGCGGAGGAAGCGCTTCAGGAGACCTTCATCCGCCTGATGTCCCTGCTGCACCAGTACGATGCCACAAGGCCCGCGGGTCCGTGGATCCGCTCGGTGGCCTATGTGGTTCTTCTTGAGCAAAATCCCTCCCGCAAGCCCAAGCGGGAAAAACTGGCCGGCGACATGCATCCCGACGGCGTTGTCGGCTTGGAACATGCCACGCGGGCCAGGGCGCCCGACCCCGCCGAGGAATTTCTCAGGCAGGCCGACAGGGAGGATTTGCTGCGGCATGTTGACTGTCTCTCGACCATCAACGCGGAAGTCCTGCGTTTGATGATCATCGAGGGGCTTGACGCGTCCGAGGTCGCCGTTCGGCTGGAAGTGACGGTTGAAACCATCCATGTCCGCAAGTCCCGCGGCCTGTCCGAACTCCGGCGGTTGGTCGCCGGCGCCAACGATCCCGCGCAACCCAAAAGCGGTGAGGGGAAGCCATGATCACACCACATGACTTGATGGCGATGCGCCTGGTGGAAGCCCATGAGGCCGGTGATTTCGAGGCCTTGGCGAAAATTTGGTCCGCCGCCGCCAGCGATCCCGACCTGGGCAGGCACCTGACGCTTGTCGAAAGGGGTTTGCTGGCCGAGCTGGATGCGTCGGCCGAACCGGTCGCGGTGCGCCTGACCGCCGCGGATGTCGCCGAAAGGCTGGCCGTGGCGCGGAAATCGATGGCACAAGCCGAGCGCGACGCGCTGACCCGCCTCGCTGATTGCGAGGAGGAGTTGCCCGAATCGCTCTCGATGAGGGTTGTCCGGGGCTTGTGGGAAAGGCTTGGGCTGGGAGCCACGGAACAGTTGGCCAAGGATTTTCTCCAGCAAGCCAGCGCGTTGATGCTGCGGCTTGGAACCGGCGAGCAGCGGGTCGCCCTGATGGCGGCGCGCGCCATCCGCAAGGCCAAGGCGAAGAAATCCTAAGCGGAATGGATGCCGGGAGGCTTGAGACCGTGGGGAGTGTGCCAGGAAACGCGCCGGATATCACCCGCATCCGCTCGGCCGTCGCGGCATTCGTGGACGGGGCCGGATTCGATTGGGCCGCGCTGAAGGTTTCGGGCGCCGCCGTGCCCCTTGCCGAAATCTGCGAGTCCCATTCGCTTTGCCTAATAGAAATGAGCCGGCTGACCCATGCCTCGGTGGGCAGGCACATGGCCGGTTTGGGAGTCTCGAGCCTTCCACCCGAACCATCGAGGTGCCAGATCGCCGGTTACATCTTTGGCGACGGGAACAGGGCCTTCATCTTCATCAACCGCGATGACCCGTTCGCCAGGAGGCGGTTCAGCCTTGCCCACGAGGTCGGCCATTACATGCTTCACCGCGGCGGTTTCCTGGCCCGCGCCACCGCGAGGCCGAAGCCGGTTCCCGTCGAGATGGAACACGCCGACCCGCGCGAGGCCGAGGCGGACGCCTTCGCCGCGGAGATCCTCATGCCGTGGGAGCTGGTCGCGCCGGATGCCATGCCACTTCACCGAGGTGAAATAGGGCCCGAACGCGCGGTGACCCGGCTGGCGGCGCGCCTGCAGGTGAGCCGCCAGGCGGCGTCCCGGAGGCTGAGGGAATGGCCGGGTGCCTCTTGAGCCCGCCTCCGGCGGAGGACGCCGTGCCCGAGGTGCTGCGCCGAAGGCAGCTTGAGGAAAAGGCCCTTTCGCGGTTGCTGGAAAAGTCAGGCGGGCCGATCTCCCCATCGACCCCTCCCCGGGGCGTTGCTCTGGTGGCCGGCGCGATGAACGGCCATGTCGTGGAACTCAAGGTTCGCGGGGGCGGCACCATTCCGGCCTGGGTCGGCTGTTTGGCCGCCGGAAGAAGCGACGATCCCGACGCGGAAACCGAATCTATCGCGGCGGCATGCCTGGACGCGTTGCCGCTGGCCGAAGCCGAGGCCCTGGCCTCCACCCTTGCCGCCCGCGGCCTGTCGGTTTACCCGGCCCCGCTGCCCGCGGTAAGTTCCTATCACGACCCCGTGCGCCGCCGGCGCGCCCCCCATGCCGATCCGCGAAGGCACGCCGACCAAGCGCTGTTCAAGGCCCGTCATGCGTTGGAAGCCCTGCTTGAGCTTGCGGGAATTCCGGCCATCGACCGGCCGATGATCCTTTTGGGTTCGCTCGGGGCCCTGGATGAGCTCCTCGCCACCAGGAGGGACCACGAAGCTGTCGTCAGGGCCGGCTGCGCGCCGGACGAGCCATCCTTGGAATCATCCCGCGGCGCGCCGGTGCCATTGGCGGCCGGCCATCGTTCGGCTGTCGGCGGTGATGAATCGATGGCGCTTTGGCGGATCCGTCCGCCGGGTGGAGGCGGCCTGCTGCGGCTTCGGGTTTCCTCTCGATGGTGGGGGCGCCACGGTTCCGCGGGAGCCGACCTGTTATCCTCGTGGATTCTCTGGCTATCGTCGCAAGGCGGCGATGGCCCCGTCGCGAAACTGCTATCCAGGCTCGCGTCGCGATCCGATCCAGGAGCTGTCATGTCCTCCATCGCGGACCTCGTCGCATGAGCCAGACGGAACCGACTCCCATTCGCGCGGCGGGATTGTTGCTGATGGTTCCGGGTATTCCGCCCGAATTCCTCCTGATGGAGCATCCCCACCGCCTTGATTTTCCCAAGGGACACCTTGAGCCGGGGGAAGGCGACCTCGAGGGCGCCCTGAGGGAAATGGAGGAGGAGACGGGAATTCATCGCGATCAGGTGCGGGTGGATCCCGCGTTCCGTCACGAGGTGCGGTACAGGGTGCCGTCACACCGGTTCGGCCCGGGCCCCCGCGACAAGATCCTTGTCATGTTCCTTGGCTGGCTCGACGCCAGGCCCGAGGTCGTCTCGACCGAGCACCATGGCCACCGATGGGTTCCCTGGAACCCGCCCCACCGCATCCAGGCCCAAACCATCGACGAGGTTTTGGCCGCGGCCGAAAGGCACATGGGCGGTCAACTGTCGCTTGAGGCACCCTGACGGCCCAGTTCACGCAGGCCCTGGGCAAGGGAAACAATGGGCGAATATCCAAGGTCGCGGCGCGCCGCTTCAAGCGAATACCAATGCGGGCTGGAAAGCTCGTCCACAACGAACCGTGTGCTTGGAGGCTCGCCGGGAATCTGGAAACACCCCCACACGCATTCCGCGATGGTGGCCGCCGCGCGGGCCAACCGGGTGGGCGCCGACCGCCTCACCGGTGGGAGTCCTTCCGCGGCCAGCAGGCGGTTGATCAACTCCCACAGGTTCAACGGCTCGCCGTTGGCGATGAAGTAAGCCTTGCCCGCGCACCTGGCGCCGGGGCCGACGGCGTCCAAGGCCAGCAGATGCGCGTGGGCCGCGTTGGCCAGGCAGGTCGTGTCCACGAGACCGCCCGTTCCCAGCCTCATCAGCCGCCCGGCGCGCGCCCGGGAGTACAGGCGCGGCAGAAGGTGCGGGTCTCCAGGTCCCCAGACCAGGTGCGGCCTGAGCGCCGTCACCGCCAAGTCCGGTCCGTTCGCGGCCAGCGCTTCCCTTTCGGCGATCGCCTTGGTGCGCGAATAGAGGGATCCATGCCGCGACGGATACGGCTCGCTTTCATCGGCGCCCTCGTGCCCGCCCGGATGGAACACGACGCTGGGGGAGGATGTCACCACCAGCCTCTTCACCCCTGATTTCAGGCAGGCCCCGATGACGGCGCGCGTTCCCAGCACATTGGGCCGCCAGAAGTCGCCGAGGGAGCCCCACACGCCGGCACGCGCCGCGACATGCGCCACCGCGTCGCATCCTTCCATGGCCCGGGCCAGTGATTCGGCGTCATCCAGTTCGCCGACATGCTGGACCGCGCCAAGCGAGTCGAGGGCCGGATACGATCGCCTTGAATAGTGCCTGATCCGGTCCCCGCGCGCCGCCAACATCCGCGCCAGGGCCAGCCCGACGAAACCTCCCGCGCCCGTGACGAGGATCTCGCGAGGCGCCCGGCTCATTTGGCCAGGTCCGGGGCCATGGCGATGACGGCCCAGGCGGCCGCGGTGGAGGAGATCCACTGGTCCTTGCCGTGAGGGTAGCCCGTTTCAAAGTATTTCTGGAACGGCTTCGATCTGGAGGCCACATGCCAGGAGCCGTCGGGCTTCTGGTTCGACAGCAGGAAGGCCACGGCCTTGGCGCGCGCCTTGTCGGCCGCCGGCCATTCAAGGGCGGCCAGCGCCGTGGCCGTGGCGTAGGCGTCGCTGGCCATGGTTTCCGTCTGGCTCCATCCACCATCCGGATGCTGCGTTGCCGCCAGATCCTGCTTTGCCTTCATGATTTCGTCTGCCGATCCGCCGCAGGTCCGCAATCCCATCAGGCGAAAGGCGCGATCCTCCGTGTCCTTGGGTTTCACGCCGCGGAGCCATTCCAGGGCCTTTCCAATCGCCTGTCCCGTTTCCTTTTCCCTTTTGGCGCCAAAAGACTTGAGGCCTGATGCGGCCAGCCAGGTTGTGGTCACGGCGCTGGCCTCGGAAGGCGGACGATTCGACGAGGCGTTCCAGTGGCCGTCGGCCGCCTGCCGCTTGAGGAGATATTCAACAATGGCATCGGTGTTGGCGTCGGCGGGATGGGTAGCCGAGGCAAGGCCCAGCAGGATATTTCCGGCGGTGTCCACCTGGCCTCCCGTTCCCTTGCCGGAAAGATATTGCCCCCGGTTTTTTTCAACGAAGGCGACCGTGTGACCGGCCTGCCTTGTGATCCATCCCTGATCCACCGGAAAGCCAGCCTTTTTCACCGCGGCGAAAGCGGCCAACGGCAGGGATTGCTGGTGGCACGAGAAGCACTCGCGGTTTTCGGCGTGGCCGACGGCGGCCTTGTTGACGAGGGCCAGGGCCTTCGCGACCCCCTCCTTGACCTGGCCTTTCCCGATATCCGGTTGGGCCAGGCAGGCCGCGGCCAAGGGAACCAGCGCCCAGGTTGTCATCATGGCTTCATCACCAGTTCCAACGCCCTGATCTCCGCCACCTGTCCGCCGCCAACGCGCGGCGATGAAAGTTCCAGCGTTCCCATCCCCGCCGGCAGGAAAGCCTCCCCCAGCGACATCGGCTTGAAGTCCTTCACGAGCGATTCCCCCTTGCGGGGCACACGGTCGTTCTCGGCGCCCCGGGCGGGCGGATCGTGGGCTTCGGAGACCACTCCTTTCCATTGCGCGCCACCCAGCGAAAGCCTGATCTCGGATCCGATGTCCTCCTTCGGACACGCGTAATGAACGATCGCCTCGAATCGGCCCGCGTTCGCCACGCCCACCGACCAAGTCATCCGGTCGCTCGGCTTGGTCCACCGGGTGAAATAGGAGCAGTTGGGCGCCGGCGCGCTGCGCCTTATGCCGCCATGGGGCACCCCGTCCCTGGCGGGAAGGAAGGCCCGGGGCAGTTCCTTGTGTCCAACGGGAAACGGACGGTTGTCAACCAGCGGCGTTTCGGCGAGCACGGTTGAGCGCCAGGCGGCCACGGCGTCGGCGAGGCGCTTGCGGATGGCCGGTTCCCGCTCCGCGATATCGGTTTTCTGGCCCGGGTCGTTTTCCATGTCGTATAGGCGGCCCTGCGCGTCAAGCCTGCGGGTCTGGCCGCGGGCCGAGGTGCGCCCACCCCAATGGGCGAAGAGGATCCTGTCGGGCGCGGGGGCATCGCCCCCCAGCACCCATGGCGCCAGGTTGATGCCATCGAGCGGCTTGGAAGCTTCGGGAACCACCCCTGCGAGGCTGGCAAGCGTGGGCAGCAGGTCAACCGCCCCCGCGATCGGCTTCACCACACCGCCCGGAGGGATTCTTCCCGGCCACCGGATGACAAGGGGAGAGCGCGTCCCACCCTCGTCGGTCGTGCCCTTGATGCCTCGCATGCCACCGTTGAACCGGGGACCGTTGGGCCCGTTGTCGCTGAAATAGGCCACGATCGTGTCGCGTTCGATCTTCAGTTCGGCCAGTTTGTCGAGCATCCTGCCCATGTTGTCGTCGATGTTTTCACCCATCGCCAGGGCCGCGCGGGCGTGCATGAGGTCGGCATTGGGCACGCCCGCGGGTGGCAAATCGGCGTCCTTGAACCTGTTCCAGTAGGGATCGGGCACCTGCATGGGCGAATGCGGCGTGTTGAGGGCGAGGAAGCAGAAAAATGGCTTTTTCGCCAGCGCGTTGTCGCCGATGAAACTCATGGCCTGGTTGGTGATGTCGTCGGTGAGGAAACCCCGGCCCCTGACAAGCCGTCCGTTGTGGTCGAGCGGCGGGCTGAAATAGTCGCCCCAGTGTCCCGAGGTGTAGCCGTAGTATTCCCCGAAGCCGCGGCCGAGGGGATGGTACGGGTACTGCGATCCATTGTGCCACTTGCCGAAGCAACCGGTGGCGTAGCCGGCTCCCGAAAGCATGTCGGCGATGGTGCGTTCGTCGAGGTCGAGCCGTTCGGCTCCCGTGGACACGCCATGCACTCCTCCGCGGGGATGCCAGCGTCCGGTGAGGAACTCGGCCCTTGTCGGCGCGCACACCGGTTGCACGAAAAAGCGGTCAAACCGCGCCCCCTGCCTGGCGAGGTTGTCCAGTCGGGGCGTTCGCGCCGCTGGGTTGCCGTTGATGCCAAGGTCACCCCATCCCTGGTCATCGGCAAGCACGACCACGATGTTCGGTCGCGCGCCCCCGGAGGCCAAAAGCAACGCGACCGTGATGGCGGCGATCATGGGGCGGCGCCCCCGCGCCTTCCACGGGGCGGCGTCCACCCGGCCGGCTTGGGATGATCCACCACCAGGGGCGCCGTGTCACCGAGGGCCTTCAAGTCGCGTTCGAGCGCCTGCATCATCTCCTTCACGCGGCTGGCATGCTCCGGCTTGTCCGAGAGGTTGTCCTTCTCGAACGGGTCGGTTTCCAGGTTGAACAACTGCGTCCTGTCGACTTCCGGATACCTGATGAGCTTCCAAGGGCCGTCGCGAAGGGCCCGTTGCGACTTGCGGTAGCCGAACGCCAGCCTCGGCCTGCCCACTCCTTCACCCGCCGCCAGGACCGGGCCGAGGTTGATCCCCTCGCTGGTTTCCGGCCCCTTGACGCCACAGAGCGCACCCAGCGTGGGCATGACATCCAGCAGGAAGCACATGGCGGCGGCGCGCTTGTCCTTGGCGATTCCCGGGCCCGACATGATGAGCGGCACCCTCAGCGACTCCTCGTAGAGGTTTTGCTTCCCGATCAAGCCGTGCGCGCCGCGCGCCACCCCCGAGTCGGCGGCGTACACGACGATGGTGTTGGCCGCATGGGGCGACTTCGCGAGCGCGTCGAGGATGCGGCCCACCTGCGAATCGAGGTAGGAGACATACCGGTAATACTCGGCGTTCATCACGGCCACGGCCTGGGGCGTGCGCGGCCAACCAAGCAGCATCTCGTCGCGGATCGCCATGTCGCCGTTGTCGAAGGGATGCTGCGGCAGGAAGTTGGGCAGCGGCGGCAGCGACTTGGGATCATAATTGACCGGAAAACCCTCGGGAACGATGTGCGGGTCGTGCGGCGCGTCAAACGCCACATAGCAGAGGAATGGACCATCCTTCTGGCAATCGATGAACCGGATCGCCTCGTCCGCGAAAACCTCGCAGGCGTGCCTGGGCGACAGCCGGGCCGGGCCTACCGTCGCGCCGTCGAGGTCGCTCAAACGGGCCTTGAGCGGGTTGGTCATCCCGCCCATCAGCATCGAGCGGGCCTGCTGGAACGATCGCGCGAGCGACGGGGCCCCGTTGTGCCATTTGCCGCTGGCGAAGGTGGAGTAACCGGCCTTGGCGAACGCGGCGGGCCAGGTCGGGTCGCGCATGAGTTTCTCATCGGCCCGGAACAGGTTGCGTCCCGACATCAGCATCGCGCGCGACGGCACGCATGTGGCCCCCTGCAGGCCGCCCTGCATGTAGGCGCGTTCGAACGAAACGCCCGCCCTGACGATGCTGTCGATGTGCGGGGTTTTGATGACGGGATTGCCAAGGGAGCCGATGGTGTCGGCGCGCTGG
This sequence comes from Planctomycetota bacterium, assembly GCA_018970845.1. Classification (GTDB taxonomy): domain Bacteria; phylum Planctomycetota; class Planctomycetia; order Gemmatales; family Gemmataceae; genus REEB421. Next base: position 6,597 of record JAGWVO010000020.1, on the reverse strand, counting down.
TCGTCGGCGAACAGGAACAGCACATTGGGCCGGTCGGCCGCCATCGCGGCCGCCGCCAGGAACAGCGTCAAGAGCATCGCCATTGTCTCCTTCAGCGGGCGGCGCCCCACGCCTCGGCCAGAAGCGCCGCCATCCTCGGGTCGTGCCTTTCCAGTTCCGCCCTGTTGAACGGGAAGAAGTCATTCCTTGAGAAAAACGCCTCGGTTGTCTCCGCGAAGTATTCCTTCGCGTTGGTCATCGCGTAGGCCTTCTCCCGGGTGTTCGGCTTGCCGCGGCCGTTGACGCGCTCGACGCGGTCGTAGCCGCCCTTGTCCCGCGCCTCGCGGAAGGCCGCCTCGATTTTCGGGTTCTCGAAGCCGAGCACGCGGTCGTGGTAGGCGTGCGCCAGTTCGTGCAGCGCGAAGTTCGGCATCCGCGTGGTCTCCTGCTCGAAGATGCGGATGTTGGAGAACTCGACCCCCTTGGCCATGGATGGGTCGCGTCCGTTCGACTTGAGCCATCCCGCGGAGGGATGGTACTCGGCTCCCGGCCGCGTCTTGGGGTATTCCCTTGAAAACCACAGCGGCACTTCCCTTAGCCTCGCCAGCGCGGGCCCCGGCACCACCTTGGCCACCTCGGCAAGCTGGACCCTAAGCAGTGAAACGGCCTTGTCCGTGGCTTCCGGTTCGGCGGAAAGCAGCGCCGCCTGCGCGTGCAGCTTCCATCCCAAAATCTCGAGCGTTTGGTAGCCTTCCGGGCCCGGTTTCCAGCCGGGGTCGGCCGCCAGGGAGACCAAGGCCATCGTCAGGTTCATCATTTTTTCAGCGGACCTCCGCCATTGGGACTCAATCGCTTCCACCAGTCGGGCCCCTCGGCTTCGATCTCGCCGTTGAGCGACTTGAGCTTGTCGCGCATCGACGCGAGCCTCGTGGCATCCTTGGCCGCGAGGTTTTCAGCCTCGGCCGGGTCGGCGCGCAGGTTGTAGAGTTCCACCGTTGAGAAATCCCGGGAGGCGAGCACCTTGTGGTCGCCATCGCGCATGGCCATGGTCACCTTTTCCCTGGGCGGCGCCATGTCAAGCCGCCAGAAGAGCGGCACGGCCCGCTTCAGTTCGCGCGCCTGGCCCGTGAGCGCCGGCATCGCGTCGACCCCGTCGATCACCCGGTCCGTGGGCGGCTTGACGCCGCACAGGCCCAGCACCGTGGGGAACAGGTCGGTGCCGACCATCGGGGCCTCGCATACCGTGCCTGCCGGAATTTTGCCGGGCCATCGCGCCAGGCCCGGGACGCGGATGCCCCCCTCGTACATCGACCTCTTGCGGCCCCGCAGGCCCCCTGTCAAGCCGCGGGTGCGGCCCTTGGTGCCGTCCCCCTCGGGGCCGTTGTCGGCGGTGAAGAACACAGCGGTGTCGCCGGCCAGCTTGCGTTCGTCGAGCGCCTTCATCAGGTTTCCGAAGGCGTGGTCCAGTTGCGTGACATTCCCGTGGTGCTGCCGGAATTCCTCGGGCAGGTCCTTGTATGGCTCCTGGAAGGCCGGGTCGCTTTCGATCGGCAGGTGGGGCTCATGGGTCCACACCGCGAGGAAAAACGGCTTGGACTTGTCGCGGCCGCTGTCCAGCCAGCGGATCGCCTCCTCGACCACCAGGGGGGCCGAGTAGCCTTCCATCTTCCCCGCCGCGGCGCCGTTGCGGACAAAGTTGATCGGATTTTTGTGGCTCGGCGCGGCGTTGTTCTGCGTCGCCATCCAGTGGTCGTAACCGTGGTCGCCGGGCTGGGGCTGGGCCGGGTTGTTGAACTTGCCGTTGAGGTGCCACTTGCCGACATGCGCCGTGCTGTAGCCGGCGCCCTTGAGCAATTTCGGCAGCGTCACCTCGCTTGTCCGCAGGTGGACTTCCGATCCTTCCGCGATCCAGGTGTAGACACCGTTGCGGTGAGGGGTGCGGCCGGTCAGGATCGCCGAGCGGGATGGCGAGCAGACCGCGCTGGCCGAGTAGCACTGCGTGATCCGGACTCCCTGCTTGGCGAAGGCGTCGAGGTGGGGGGACTTGATGCGCGGGTGTCCTTGGCAACCAAGGTCCCCATGACCAAGGTCATCCGCCAGGAACACCACGACATTCGGCCTTTCGGCGGCGAACGCGGCAACGGCCAAGGCGAGGCAGGCGGCGAAATTCACGGTCGTGGCTCCCGGGTGAGGCTGGTTCGATTGAGCGAGGATACGGCAAATCCAACCCGCCACCAACTGGCCGCGCCTTGTGGCCAATCATCCCTGTCCGGCTATCAAAGACATGACAACCCCCGCCCGAGGACAACCCTTCCCATGGATACAGCCTCCCCCCAACCCAACAAGGTGAGCCTCACCACCTGGCTCGTTCTCACCGTCGCCGCCATCGGCTTCCTGTTCGACACCTACGAACTGCTCATGACACCGCTGGTGCTCGCCCCGGCGCTTTCGGACCTGCTCAAGTTGCCGGCGAACCATCCCGAGGTCACCGCCTGGGTCGGCAGGGTCCTCTGGATGACGGCGCTTTGCGGCGGCGTTTTCGGGTTGCTGGGCGGTTACCTCATCGACCAGTTCGGCCGGAAAACGGTCATGGTGGCCAGCATCTTCCTTTATTCCTTTTCCCCGGTCATGGCCGGCCTCAGCACCGACCTGACATGGCTCATCTTTTTCCGCTGCACAACCTTCGTCGGCGTTTGCGTCGAGTTTGTCGCCGCGGTCACATGGCTGGCGGAACTGTTCCCCGACAAGAAAATGAAGGAGCTTGCCTTGGGTTGGACCCAGGCGTTCGCATCCGTCGGCGGCCTGCTTGTCACCGCCGTCAGCGGCGGCGTCGGCTACCTTGCCGCCCAGAAAATGCTCCCGCCGATTCCTGGGTTTGAGAACCCCGGCAACTGGCGCTACACCCTCATGACTGGCCTTTTCCCGGCCATTCCCATCGCCCTGCTCCTTCCGTTCGTCCCCGAATCCGAGGTCTGGCGTGAGCGAAAGCGCTCGGGCGCCCTCAGGAGGCCCAGCTTTGGCGAACTGTTCTCCCCAGCCCTCATCCGCACCACCTTGGTCGGAACCCTGTTGTCGGCTTGCGCCTACGCGGCGGCTTTCGGCACCCTTCAGGTCACCGTCACCCAGGCCGTTCCGGGCTTGAAGCTGGAGCGGCTTGAGGAGCCCCGCAAGGCTCTCGCCGAGCTTTCCAAGCAGGGCAAGGCGATCGAGGCCAAGATCAAGGAAGCCTCCGAGGATGAGAAGGAAAAGCTCAACTCCGAATACTTCGGGCTTCTCAAGAAGCAGGGGGGCATCAACAAGGAAAAGGTTCAGCCCGTCCGCGAGGAAGTCCAGTTCCTGCAGGAACTGGGCGGTCTTTTGGGACGCGTGCTGCTGGCCTTGGCCCTCACCGCCATTGCCAGCCGAAGGCTCATTCTCTGGTTGTTCCAGGTTCCCGGGCTTGTGGTGGTCCCGTTCGTCTGGTTCTGGGTGTTCCAGCAACAACCCGAGTATTTCGCCTATGGTGTCTTCGCCGCCGGCGTGATGACCGTGGCCCAGTTCAGCTACTTCGGCGAATACCTGCCCAAGGTTTTTCCGGTTCATCTCCGGGGCACGGGCGGCGCCTTCGCGACGAATGTCGGCGGCCGGATGATCGGAACCTCGGCGGCCTTCCTCACCACGAATCTCATCGCCCCTTACGCCCCCGGAGCCAACCTGTTCGAGAAGGTCGCCTTCGCGGCGGGAGTCACGGGCACGGCGGTTTTCGCCATCGGATTGCTGGGAAGTTTCTTCCTGCCGGAACCTCCGCGCGAGGAACACTGAGCCGGGGCCTCGACAGCCCATGCGAATCGCCTATGTCACCGCCGGCGCCGCGGGAATGTTCTGCGGTTCCTGCATGCGCGACAACACCTTGGTGCGCGCCCTGGGCCGAATGGGGCACGAGGCGTTCCTCATTCCCACCTATACCCCCATCACCACCGACGAGGTTGACGCCTCTTCGAGGCAGGTGTTCATGGGGGGGCTCAATGTCTACCTCCAGGAAGTCAGCCCGATCTTCCGTCACACTCCCCGGTGGCTCGACAGATGGCTGGATGCCCGCTGGCTCCTCAAGTGGATCGGCAGGTTCGCGGGATCCACGCCCTACGACGAACTGGCCGGCCTCGCCCTTTCAATGCTGCGTGGCACGCATGGGCACCAGGCCAAGGAGGTCCGTCGACTGGCCGGTTGGCTGGCCGATGAGATGCGGCCGGATGTGGTTCACCTGACCAACGCGCTGCTTTCGGGTCTGGTTCCTGAAATTCGGGCGCGCCTGCCGCGCACGCCCGTCGTGATCGAACTTCAGGGTGACGATATCTTCCTCGACGCTTTGCCCCCCCAGGCACGGGCCGAGGCGATCGGGCTGATCCGCCAAAACGGCGGTTTGGTGGCTGGATTCCAAGCCACTTCAAACGCCTATGCCGAGTCGATGTCCGCCTATTTCGGTATCGAGCGTGGCCGCATCGGCGTTGTTCATCCGGGAATCGACTTGTCCGGTTGGCCGAAGCCCGCGCGCGACACCCCGTCCCGGCCGTTCACGGTCGGCTACTTTGCCAGGATTTGCCCGGAAAAGGGGTTCCATCATGCGGTTGAAGCCTTCATCGAGCTGAAAAAACGGGTCCCCGGTGCGAAATTCCACTTTGGTGGCTGGCTCGGCCCAGCCAACCGCGATTATTTCAGCCGTCAACTTTCAAGGATGCGCGATGCCGGGGTTGCGGAGTCGGCCGTGCATCTTGAGTGCCCTTCGTTGGCAGACAAGATCGCCTTCATGAAGGGTATCGATTTGCTGAGCGTTCCCACGGTGTATCGGGAACCCAAGGGACTCTATGTGCTGGAGGCCTGGGCAGCTGGTATTCCCGTGGTGCAACCGGCCCATGGGTCGTTTCCTGAGTTGATTGAAATGTCAGGAGGGGGGATCTTGGTTGCCCCTGGAAGCTTGGAGGAATTGGCCAACGCTTGGGCCGATTTGGCGGAAGATCCCCAAACTCGGGAATTGATGGGAAAACGGGGTAGGGAAGCAGTTGAATCAAAATTTACAGATGATATCATGGCATTTCAGACAGCATCTTGGTACAACGGCATTATATAAATAAGCTGTATCAAACGGAAGTTTTTGCAGAGATTTGTTGACAATGCTTGGGAAATCGGTTCATTTTAATGATGAGAGAGGCGGTTTGCCGATGTCAGGCGGAACCTTCCCAGGTTCTGCAGCATCAAAACTGCGAATCCACCGGGTTCTCACCCCTGCCCGGTTGGCCATGGCTGGCTGATCGAACACTTAACCATGAGGACGGCCTGAAATGAGCAGCACGATCCGCGGAACCTGGAACGACGATCCCGCCCACTTCCTCCCCCGGCCCAATCGCCGGAATTTCCTTCATGTGGGCGCCGTTGGAACCCTCGGACTCACGCTCGAAGGCCTGATGCGCAACGAAGCCCGGGCTGTCGATTCCGTCGGTGGCCGGCCCAGCAAGGAAGGCAAGGCCAAGTCCCTCATCCACATCTACCTCCCCGGTGGCATGGCCCATCAGGACAGCTTCGACCCCAAGCCCCTGGCTCCCGTCGAATACAGGGGTGACATCGGCTACATCAATTCGAAGCTCGACGGTGTCCAGTTGGGCGAGCATTTCAAGCAGACCGCCCAAATCGTCGACAAGATCACGATTTGCCGCTCCATGACGCACGGCGAAGCCGCCCATGAGCGTGGCACCCACAACATGTTCACGGGATACCGTCCCAGCCCGGCGATCACCTTCCCGAGCATGGGCAGCATCGTCAGCCATGAGTTCGGCCCCCGCAACAACCTGCCTCCCTATGTGTGCGTCCCCTCGATGCCCACCAATTTCGCCGGCTCCGGATATCTCTCGAGCGCCTACGCCCCGTTCAGCCTGGGCAGCGACCCGGCCAACGCCAGCTTCACCGTTCAGGACCTGAACCTGCCCGGCGATGTCGACACCAAGCGTTTCACGGCGCGCCGCTCGATGCTCGACGCGGTCAACGATCACTTCGCCGCCAAGGAAAAGGCCGACGGCCTTGAGGCGATGGACACCTTCTACCAGCGCGCCTACGGGCTTATCAGCTCCCAGAAGGCCCGTGAGGCGTTCAACATCAACACGGAATCCGCCGCCCTTCGCGATGAGTACGGCCGCAACGCCGCCGGCCAGCGGATGCTCATGGCCCGTCGCCTGGTGGCCGCTGGTGTTCGCCTTGTCTCCCTCACCTATGGTGGTTGGGACATGCACACGGGCATCAAGGGTGGCATGGCCGGCCAAGCCCCGATTCTCGACCAGGCTTTCGCCGCGCTCATCCGTGACCTCGACCGCAGCGGGCTTCTCGACTCCACGATGGTCATGATTTCCTCCGAGTTCGGTCGCACCCCGAAGATCAACGGCACGGCCGGCCGCGACCACTGGCCCAAGGTGTTCAGCATCGTTCTCGCCGGCGGCGGCATCAAGAAGGGCTTCGTCTACGGCAAGTCCGACCCCACCGCGACCGAACCCGAGGAAGATGCCCTTTCGGTCGAGGACATGGCGATGACCGTTTACAACCAACTGGGCATTGACGGCGAGAAGCGCCTGATGGCTCCGGGCAATCGCCCGATCG
>JAGWVO010000455.1 GCA_018970845.1 Planctomycetota bacterium | reverse complement strand
AAAACATCGGCCATGGCAACGAGCTTGATCGGGCCGCTTTTGGTTTCAAGCGCGTTGAGAGCCGCTCCCGTTCCACGCCCGCCGCAGCCGATGAGGGCCACCTTGATTTCGTCGCTTCCCGCGGCATGAACAAGCGGGGCGTTCACGGCCGCCGCGGCGCTGGCAGCGGCAACGACACCGGCGGTTTTCAGGCTTTCTCGGCGGGTTGGTCGGGAGGGGGAGTCGTTCATGATGACCTCGGGGAAATCCATGGTTATGGTGCGCGACCGGGAATCCTCGCGCGACGAACTCCACTATGACTCCAAGGCCGGCTATCCTCAACACATTTTTTGTCCGGAGACCTTCCAAAATGTCGATCCAGTCCGTTGCCCGTGGCTTGGTGCGTTTGGCATCGGAGACACATCGAAGGCCGGTTTCCGGCCTGATCATTGTGGATGGCCGGGGAAGGGTGGCCATGGCTTATCAGGAATATGCCAATCAGGGCTGGTGCTTTCCCAAGGGCGGCATCGACCACACGGAATCATCGGCCGAGGCCGCTGTCCGAGAAGCCCGCGAGGAGATTGGCCTGGAAGTCGAACTGCTCGCCGTCGAGCCTTTGTCATTTACCGGCAGGGCCTTTCATGATTCCCTAGGTTTTGGTTCTCCCAGGGTGGCTCGAAGTATCATCCACAAGCCGGTGTGTCGGTATTTTGGTGACCGACACGAAGTCACCAAGGGTGAATCACCGGGCGATTCCATCAGCAAGGGCGCCTATGACCTCATCTCCCGCGCTTGGACCATGGAGCGAGGATTTAAACCATCGGAATCGGAAGTGTTGGAGGTTTTTGATGCCGCGCATTCCATGATGGTCACATGGTTGCAATCACCCACCTATCATCTGGCGGCATTCCGCTCCCATGTGCCCCACGAGATGACCGGTGAGACCGATGAGGCCGCATGGGTCAATCCCTTGGAAATCATCGAAAGAGCAGGCGAGGGAGTGATGACCTTGCCGCGGAAGATGCACGGTGATGTTGTCAAAGTCGCGGCAATGCCGGATTTCATGAGATTGGTTCAATTGGCTTCGGCCAGCGCCCAATGCAGCGACCGGCCAGGCATTTGGTGATTGAGCCTATCGGGGTTGCCACTCGGCGCGCACCCGGGTTGACGCAGCGGGCTTCACAAGGATCATCGAACCGGGAGGAAGCGTGCCACCGGGGGCAAGCTTCCCCCTGCCATTGGCGAGGAAATCAGCCGAGGGCGCGCCGTTGATGTCGATCCTTGCGCGGCCCATGCCCGCTGGTGCCGGTGGCAGCCTGAGGATGGCCTTGCCGTCGACAAGCGGGAGATCATCCAGCGGCAGTTCTCCCGACACCATCGAGTAGGCTGGCCTCCATTTGAGGTTTGCCGGGGGTGTCGCCTGGCTGGCCCTCCCCAGCCAAGCCCGCGCGGCGGGGCTATCCTCCAGCGCTTGCCATGTTCGGATAACCGGCCTGGTTACGGGAGCATATGGCCCCGACTTGCCCAGTTCGGAAAGGAAGCGGACGAGGTCGGTGAGTTCCCCATCGGTGAGCGTGTCGGCAAGCCCCTCGGGCATGAGCGACTTGCCATCCTTGATTTCCTCAATGCGCCCCTTGGGCACGGTGACCTCGGCGCCATCGGCAAGCCGGAGCATAACGCCGGCGTCGTTTTGCCGGATCTTGACACCTGTGATGATCTTCCCATCGTCGGTGGAGACGATCGCGGTATGGTAACCCTCCTTGATTTTTGCCGAGGGTTCCAGAAGCGATTCCAGGAGATAATCAGGTTGGGCGCTGGCCCCGATGCTTGTCATGTCCGGCCCCACCAACCCGCCTGAACCACCGATGGCATGGCAATTGAGGCACTGGAGTTGACGGGCCCGGTAGATCGACTCCCCCCGAACCGGGTTCGCCTTGGGAAGTGAGGCGAGCAAGGCGTTTTTCTCCTTGGTTGTCCATCCCTTGCGTGCCAACCCCAAACGCCCGGCGGTTTGAAGGGCGTCACGAAGCGCTCCATGATCCTGGCCTGATCCCGTCACGGAACGAAGCGCCAAACGCGCGGAATCGGTGGGAACCTGTGTTCCCGACAGAGATTTCGCCACCAGTGCCGATGCGCCTTTACGGGTAAGAACAGCGTCCACAACAGCTTTCGCGTCATCCGGGGAAGCTCCGGCCAGATACGCTGCTATTTCTGGAGCGGCCTTCACCGCATCGGCAGAAACCAAAGCCACCAGAAGTTCCCTGAGGTTTTCCGGCTTGGCCCGCACCGCTTCCAAGAGGGCATTGGTTGCCGCGGTCGTGCCCGCCGATCCCAGGCCCTCGATCGCTGCCGACCTCACCGAGGTGTCGGTATCCTTGATGGCCTTGATAAGCACGGGAATCAACGAATCATCTTTCCACGCGCCGGCCAGCTTCATCGCCGAGGCGCGAACATCCCGCAAGGGACTGCCCATGAGTCCGTTCAGGGTCTCACCAGCCTTTGAAACCCTGACACCTCTTGAGATGGCGGATTTGACAAGGGATTCGATTACTGGAGAGATCCGTTCCTTGGGAAAAGAGGAACTGTTGATGGTTTCAAGTACCAACGCGGCTTCGGGCGGGCCGCCATCCTGGGCGATGGACACCAACACATCGGGAAGCCGACGCGCATCTACTTTGCCCAGCTTGACAAGGCCCGCGAGCCGTCCAGCGGCACCTTGCGCACCGACAGCTTGCAATGAAAACAGAAGGTCGTCCACCGGCACATCGGCACCCCATTCTCCCTTGTCAAGGGCCGTCAGCCAAGAAGGTGCGAGTTCGTCAAGGGTGAGCCACAGGCTGTAGTCAAGCCAGCGGTCCGTGGGCAAGGTCCTTGCCTTGAGCGCCAAGGCCGCGGCCTTGGGCTGGCTGGTGAAAAGCCCCAAGGCGCGAACGGCTTCCAGGCGGACCCGGGGATCCGGGTCCGCAACCATCGCTCCGATGCGCTCGAGAGCGTTTGGTTTCCGTTCACGATCGTCAACC
>JAGWVO010000454.1 GCA_018970845.1 Planctomycetota bacterium | reverse complement strand
ACAACGAAGTTCTGGCTGTCGAACTGGCCGTCCATGACGAATGCCGCGCTGGTGGACGCGGACCAGGATGCTCCGCCGCTGGTATCAGTGGTGCCCCCGCTGCGGAAGGAGTAGGCTACCGAGGTCGCGCCGACGGGCACGGTGTAGGAGTAGGTGAACTCGGTAGGACCGCCGGTCATGGTGAAGGTCTGGTTGGATCCTCCGCCGGTTGGGCTGATCGTGACATTGACAGTTGTCGCATTGGCGAGAACCCCGTCATTCGGGCGGTAGGTGATGGTCACGATCTTGTTGCCGCCGGACATGCTGAGCGCGGATGTGGCGAACGAACCCACGGTCGCGGGCGGAACGCTGGCGCCGTTGTATATGTTGTAGGCGAATGGGTCGCCACTGATGCGGAAGCCGCGGATCACCTCTTGCAGGTTGGATACGCCATCGCCGTCGGAATCGCGGTCGCCGTCCCACTGACCGTTGTAGTAGGTTTCGGCGTTCATAGGATTGAGGCGACTCCACTGCTCACCGTAGTTGGGAATATTGTCCAAACCGGCACCGTCGCCTGGAAGAGGTTTGTTGGGGCCGGGGTTGCGGCCGCTCAGGAAGTTTTCGAGTTCAATGTTATCGGGCAGGCCGTCGCCATCGGAATCGTGGAGATTGCGTCCGTAGAGGTTGAAGACCACTCGGCGGGCGGCGCGGTTTTCCGTGCCATTCTTGGTGACCACGGCCTCGAAGAAATTGGGGCCGTTGACGAATGCGCCGTAAAAGATTTTATCCACGCCGCCTTGGCGATAGCGACCGGTGAAAGTGGATTCGAATTTTCCACTGCCCGCCGGATTTTCGACGAGAGGCAATTGCTCGTAACCGTTCCAGAAAAGTTTGATGTCGCTGGCTGTGATGCCTTGGCCTGTGGGGACGGTGACTACGGTTTTGAAGAATGGCTCCGCAATTGTCGCGTTGCTGGCATGGTTGATGGCAATGGTCGGTCCGGTGCCTTCGACCGTGAAGCTGCGGGTGAGTGTGGAGTTGTTGATGATACCACGCGTAGAGCCGCGGTCGGCCTCGGTGGCTGTGAGGGTGATGGAATTGGGTCCGGCGGCAAGACCATCGAGGGCAATGCGCCAGCGGCCTTTGATCACTTCGTCGGCTTGCTGTTGGACACCGCCGTTGATCGAGTAGGTCAGATTGTGAAGCGTGCGATCGTTGTTTTCGATGGTGACCACTCGGGCGCCTTCAATGATTTCCCCTGCGTTAAGGTTCACAAAATTGAGATCGGGACCGCGGCGATCGACATAAACAGTGGTGGTGAAGGTCTGATAAAGGGCAGGTTTTCCACCGGTGCGGCCGTTGAAAACCCGGGCCTTGATGGTGTGCAGACCTTCGGGGACATTCGTGAGGTCGGCTTCAAGGCGATAATGGCCGTCCGCGACTTTGGTCATCTGCTCGAAACCGCCAATCACGGTATTTTTGTCGTTAAAGTCCAGGGCCGAGGAATTCAGGTTGCGGCCTTGGCCCCATTTGAGAACGACATTGTCAACCATCTCGCCGCCTTGCGCAGGTTGGCGATAGAAAACATTGATGGTTGCGTTGTTGCCAGTGAGGCGAGTGATGGTGCGGTTTTTCGAAGCGGCGTCACGACCGCCGGGAACCACCCAGGGCATGGTGGAAACCCCGGAGCCGGCAAAGGTAATGGGATTGCCAGTGGATGGGCCTTCGGCATTGAAGGGAGCGTAGCAAACAAATCCCTGTCCACCCCAACCCGGGACGCGGATATTGACTTTGCCGTCGAATCCAACAGTCACGGTGTCGGGATTGCGACCTGTGTAGTCCTTGAGGAGAGTCCCGGCAGCAAAAGAAGTCTGAATGCCGTTGCGGGTTTGGTCGAAACCGGAATCGTTCAGAGCAACCAAAAGAAGCCCTTCGCCGGAATTGGGTTGGCTGTTGTTGTTGGCGTCATCGTAACGCTCGTAGGCGAAAAAGTCGCCCTCGACCCAACGGTTGAATTCCTTGCCGCGGGCAAATTGATTGTGGATGTAGATGAGGTTGGGGATAGTGCCCAAATTGTAGTCGCCCAAGGCACCATCATAGCCCTTGCGCATCCAAGTGATTCCGTTTTCCTCTTTGTCTTCGTTGTCGGCCAAGTTGTTACCGGTGAAGTAAACAACCGGCGTGCCGACCCGGGTGAGGATGTAGGCATAGGCCATATCCAACTTCCAAGGAGCATCCTCGTCATGGCTGTGGGCAAAAATCACACCCTCCTCGGGGCTGAAGCCGGCAAAACTGTCGAGCGCCGCCAAATTTCCACCGCCGTTGAAGGCGGCCATGATCATTTGCGATTTGCGAGGGAAGTCGAGATAGCGGGTTTTAATGCCCCAATTCGGGTCGCTGGGATTGCGCCAGTAGTCGGTTTCCCCCACCGAACCGATGAAAAACTCGGAGTAAACCAACGCGTCGTCGCGGCGGATATAGTTCGAATACATGTCGTCGAACGGGTCGGTATCGGTCAAACCACGTCGTTCGTTGAAATTTTTCTGAATGTTGTAAATGAGCGTCTGATCCTTCGTAGCTTGGTTTTGGCCGGGCAGTCCGAAGTATTCCTTGCCGACATGCTTGGGAGCGTCGAGGCGGACGCCGTCGTAGTCCATGGCATACCCGAGCCAATTGATCCAGCGTGTGACAAACTGGCGGGAGTTTTCGGTCGGGAGGTCTCCCGTGGGGTGGTAGGGATATTTTTCGCGATCGCCGGGGTGACGGACAAACGGAGTGGGGTCGGGGGCGTAGTTCGGAGCATTGTTCCCTTGGAAACGACCATCGAACTCCAGAACAATATCCATCAAGCTGACGAGTTCCTGATGGAGCGTGCCTCCATAGCCGTTGGCCGCATCCCAAATGAACATGCGCGGGGCGCGCTTGAACCCGCCGGGCTGGCCGGCATCCACCCACCCATGGAAATCTTGTGGGACCATGCCGGGATAGGTGCGGTAGTCGGGGCCGTTGCCGGTGTGGTTGAAAAC
>JAGWVO010000453.1 GCA_018970845.1 Planctomycetota bacterium | reverse complement strand
ATAGGTGGGAACAGGGAAAACAGCCAAAAATGAATACCACCAATCCACCCAAACCACCTAAACAATCAACATTTGGGTTAAAAAGTCAAAATGGGAAGAAAAACTTGACCGAAATCTGCGCCGAAATGGCGATGGGAACGATACGGAATCAAACGCAAGGGCACGGAAAATGAGAAGAAGCTTCAAGGCCCTGACGGGATTCTTCAGGAAGGCTCTCCTTCTTGACCGAATCCTTCAGCTGCATTCGCCATGGCGCGGCAAGCCCAAGCGCGTCACCTTCGGCCGAAACATGATGGCCCTTGAGAACCTCGAGTGCCGCCTCGTTCCCGCCGTCTCCTTCACCACCGATCCGTTCGGGGCGCCCGCCGGCAGCATCCTGTTCCGCGAGGACGATCCGCTGGGAATGGGCTCGGGCGACGCCGGCCAGGGTGACGGCAAGGACAACCTCGACCTCCGCGTGGTTGGCGGCAAGCTTGAATACATGTGGACGGCGCCCGACCGCGTCGGCGGCAGCAGGTCTTCCTCCTGGACCTCCACCAACTGGGACATCTCCGTCAACGACGCCACCAAAACCCGCACGATCCAGATCAAGGTTTCGGGCGATGTCCGTTTCATGGGCGACCCGATCTTGCTTCAGGGCAGCAGCCTCTTGATCGACGGCACGATGTCCTCGGGCGGCCAGACATGGGACAGCGCCCGCTCGCCCGACAAGATCACCATCTCCACCGACATCAAAACGGCGGGCGGAAACCTCACCATTTACAACGCCGGATCCATCACCGTCGATGCCGGCAAGACGCTCTCCACCCGCAAGCTGGCCGCGGGCGTCACCGACGACAATGCCGGCATTTCCGGGGGCAACTCCGGAAACCTGGTGCTGAAGGCCGACAACCCCGACAAGTACAACTCGTTCCTGAATGCCGGCTGGACCGACAATGTCATCACGATCGGCGCGGGAACCAAGCTTCTGGCCCATGCCATCACAGGCGCCACCACCTACGCCTCCGGCAATATCGGCATCAGTTCGGCGAACACCGACATCATCCTGTTCCCGGGATTTGGCGGCACCGAACGCAAGACGCGCATCGACATCGAGTCGGGCGCCGTCATCAAGGGCAACAACATCGCGATTTCCGCCCAGGGCGGCGAACTCGACGACACGGTGTTCAAGGGCCTCCAGCGACTTCTGAGCAACACGAGCGAAAACCCCGGGGGTTTCGGCTTCCTCGCCAACCTGCTGCCGCTCATCGGCTACGCCGCGGGTCAAATCCTCGATTTGCCGCTCAATGTCGATGTCCGCATCGCCTCGGCCGAGGTTTATGTCAAGGACACCACCAACGATGACGCCCGCACCCTGATCCAGGGCGACGGCGATGTGAGCATCAAGTCGTTCACGCGGAGCACGGCGTTCGGCAACGCCAGCATGACGGACACCGGCACCATCGGCCGCATCGCGACAAGCAAGCTGGGTTCGTTCGGCTTCGCCATCGGCTTCATGTGGTCCCAGCCCAAGGCCGTCACCAGCATCGGCAGGAATGTGAAGGTCGATGCCGGCGGCGACATGAATGTCGAATCGCAGATCCATGCCCTGGCCAACAACAAGTCCACCGTCACAGCCAACACGGGCACCGACTCGAAGAACAACCTGACCAACCAGGCGCTGGGAAAAGTTCCCTTGTTGGGAAGCACCCTGTCCGACGCCAAGGATGAGACGCCCGCGACCCGTTACGACCGCCGGCAACTCGCCGCCAGCATGCAGATCATCAAGTCGACCTCCACCGTGCTCGTCGACACCGGGGCCACGCTCACGGCCGGGGCCAACGCCACGATCAAGGCTTCGGGCGAGAGCGAGAATGTCGGCGAATCGGTCACGACCTCCTTCGGCGACGGGCAGGCGGGCATCACCTTCACCTTCGGCATGGTGAACAACGACATCACGACGACGGTGAACGGCACCGTCACCGCCAACGCCCCCCTGGCCGCCGCGGCCAATGTGAAACTGTCGGCCCAGTTCAACCCGTTCACCGACATCGACCACGCGAACAACCGGATCAAGGTGGCTTCCCACGGATATTCCGACGGGCAGAAGTTCGTCTACGACCCCGGCCGCAACCGGGAAATCCCCGGCCTGGAATCGGGCAAGACCTACATCGCGGCGATTCCCTCCGGCTGGTCCACCGCCGACAAGCGCGATTATTTCCAGGTGTTCAAGACCACCGACAGCGGCACCAAGGGCGACCAGGTCACCTTCTCGAAGCCCCCCGGCCTTGAGAAGAGCGGGCAGTTCCTCGGCTTCTCGAGCGTCGATCCGGTCGGCCACGCCCTGACATTCGCGTACGACCCGGGATTGGCCACGGGCGACCAGGTGATTTACCGCGCCGCGCCCGGCAAGACGATCACGGGCCTCACCGACGGCGCCACCTACACTGTGGCGCGCGACGCCTCGCCCTTCTTCCGGTTCTACCTGACGGCCAATGCCGGCGATGCCGCCGCCGTGGCCGCCGCGTCCCAGAACGGATACGCCAACGGCGCCACCATCGGCACGGAAACCTTCCGGGGCTACCAGACCGCCTACGACGCGCTCATCGCGGATGGCAAATCGACCGAGGAGGCGACCTCCACGGCGCAGATCGAGGCGATGATCGCCGCCGATTACCTGGCCAACCAGACAACCAAGACGGCGCAGGCCGATGTCAGGCCGAAATTCGCCAAGTCCGACGGCTCGATGCTCGAGGTTGACAAGTTCTACACGGGTGAAAGCCTGGTCAGCACCACGACGGCCCACGGGCTGTCGGCCGGCGCCGCCGTCACCTACCAAGCCGCGTTCGGGCTGAACACCACGATCACCAGCGGAACCACCTACTACGCCATCCCCGACCCGCTCGATGCCTCGGGCAAGAGCTTCTGGCTGGCCAGCAGCCAGCAGGGCGCCATCAACGCCTACAACAACGCCGTCGCCGCCAAAACCAAGGCCGCTGAAGCCGCGGCGAACCTCTATCGTCCCAAGCTCGGCGCCGACC
>JAGWVO010000452.1 GCA_018970845.1 Planctomycetota bacterium | reverse complement strand
GTGGCTCATCGTGGTCTCGTTGTCGCTGCCTTGGCATGCGCTGGTTGCATTCAAGGACAACCGGTTCCTCACCCATTACATCCTGGAACATCACTTCCTCCGTTTCCTGCAGCCATTCGACCATGTCCGCGGCACTTTCTTTTATGTGCCCGTGGTGATCCTGGCGCTCTTCCCCATGTCGCTCCTGCTGCCTTGGACGGCCAACTTCCTTGCCTCAGGCCGCGACACCGTCGCCCGCGCGCGAACCCCCGAAACGGGCTACTGGTTTTGGTGCGCCTCGGTCTGCCTGATCTTCTTCAGCCTCAGCGGATGCAAGCTGCCGACATATATCCTCCCGGCGCTTGCGCCCCTGGCGCTGGTGCTGTCGGCCCAAGCGGGCACGCTGCCGGGCCCGGTTGTCAGGTGGGGCCTTGCCGCGGGACTACCTGTCTGCCTGTTCATCTCCAGCGTTGCCGTTCCCTGGTACTCCCGACACCGGGATCCCTTGGCTTGCCCGGAGGCATGGAAGTTGATCGATGACGCGCTGGCCCGGGGAATTGACAGCGTGGCCTGCTACCCCAGGCCCTGCCATGCCGCGTCGCTCAGGTTGGGCAGGTTCGACATCAAGTCGTTTCGCAGCAAGGAATTCGACAGGTTTCGAGCCGACTTGATGTCGAGGCCGGCCACGGTGGTGTTATGCACTCACAGGCACTCGCTCCAAGGTCTCAAGCAACTGTTGCCGCCGCAGTGCCGAGTGGCGCAGCAAGCTTCGTGCAATTTGCCCGACATTCCATGGCTGCCCAGCGCCTGGCAGGATAAGGCCCGCACCCTCCTGGGAAGCACGGCCCTTGGCTTCTGCGACGCGGCGGTGATCGAATACAAACCCTGACAAGGCTCAAATGTTGAGCAGGCTCAGGTAGCCCGCGTACATTCGGAAAACGGTGTAGGCGATCGCCGCCGCTGAAAGGCCCCAGAAAAGCCCGCCCAGGGCCATGAGCGTGCGGCATACCAGGTTGTTGCCATGGTCACGATCGGCGAAGGCCTGCCGGGCCATGGTTTCGGGCAATTGCCCCGTCGTTTCCCCGTGATCCACCGCATTGAGCAGTTCGGTACCCATGCCCGGCCATCCAGCCAACACCGCGCCGAGGGATTTCCCCCCCCTGAGCTGTCGTTTTCCCTCCGCCAGGCGATCGCGCCATTCCTGCCTGTCGGCGGAGCAAACAGCAAGTTCCAATGCCTTGCCGGGTGCCAATCCGGAATCAAGGGCCAAGCCCAGGGTTCCCGCCAACCTCGAGCGGGCCAAGGCCTGCCTTCCATGTGAAACACCCGGCAGGGAGCGCCAGCCCATGGCCAGGCCGACACCAATGGCCACCAGCACGACGAATGGCGCGACACTCCCCATTCCGAAACCCGGAACCCGCCCCGCCGTTCCGGTGATCCCTTGCACCACAAGGACGATTCCCAGCACTCCCATCGCCATCAATGCCTGAAGGATCGGCCAGGCCAGGGCGCCGATCAACTTCCTCGAGGCCTCGGCTTCCTGCCTAAGATGCTCCTCGAGCCGCTCGAGTGTTTCCGGAAGCCTGCCCGACTCCTCGCCGGCGGCAAGCAATGCCGGAATCTCGGGGGCAAGGCGCTCTTTCCAACCTTCAAGCGCATCCTTCAGGCTCATTCCGGCGGCGGTTTCGCGCGCCAGCGACGCGACCATCGGAACCAGCGTCGCGGGAACCCGGGTGGAAAGACGACGCAGCGCCTCCGGAAGGTCGATTCCGGCTTCCAGGTAGAGCCGCAACGGGTGAATGAGGGGCTCGGGATTCAGACGGACCCGGTTCAGTAAGGTTGCGAATCCGGAGGATGGGGGAAACATATGGCTAGTATATTGGAGGAGGACGGCAGGATTGTCGGCCCCGGGTCGTGAAGGATGTCCGCATGAACCCCGAAAACGCGGGACTCTCCGATTTCAGCGGCGAGGTTTCACTTTTCCCACTGCCCAACCTCGTTCTATTCCCCCATGTGGTGCAGCCACTGCATATCTTCGAGGCCCGCTACCGACAAATGGTGGCCGACAGCCTCGCCAGCGACCGACTGCTTTCAATGGCGTTGCTTTGCCATAACGCTGAAAAACTCCCCGGCACCTTGCCCCGCATCCATCCGGTGATTTGCGTCGGCAGGATCTTCCGCGAGGAAAGGCTTCCCGACGGACGCTTCAACCTGTTGCTTCACGGAGTCTCCAGGGCCCGGATCATCCAGGAACTTCCATCGAGCGGCAAGCTTTACCGCCGCGCCAGCGTTGAACTGCTTGAGGAAGTTCCCGCTGCGAGCAAGGAAGTGGAGGAAAGCCTGCGCGGCAGCCTTTTGCAGCAAATCGATTCATGGTTCGGAGGCCAGCCGGAAGCGCGATCCCAGATCCGGAAGCTGTTCAAAAGCGAGTTGCCACTTGGCAGCCTGTGCGACATCCTTGCGTTCGCCCTGCCACTTGACGCCGAACTCAAGCAGGAACTCCTCGAACTGGTGGACATCGAGGAAAGGGGCCAGTTGCTGCTCACAAGCCTCCGCGAGAACAAGGAGACACTGGCGGAGTCCGCCTCCTCCAAGCGAAAGTTCCCCCCCGACTTCGGCACCAACTAGGCCGATTCAAGCACGGCCGCCACCCCTTGGCCACCCCCGACGCACAAAGCGACAACCCCCCGGCGGCAATCACCGCGCCCCATCGCGCGAGACATGCTCACCAACAGCCTGGCCCCTGTCGCGCCCAACGGGTGTCCAAGGGCGATCGCGCCCCCCCGCGGGTTCACCCTCGACTCGTCGAGTTCCAGTTCGTCGATCACCGCCAAAACCTGGGCCGCGAAGGCCTCGTTGATTTCCCACCTGTCAATGTCGCCGACAGATAATCCAGCCTTGGCAAGGGCCTTGGTTGCCGCGGGAACCGGCCCCATTCCCATCTCGATCGGCGACACACCGGCGTCCGCCCAGGAAAGAACGCGCGCCAACGGCTTCAAGCCCGCGTCGCGGGCATCCGTTTCCCGCATGAGCAAAACGGCGGC
>JAGWVO010000451.1 GCA_018970845.1 Planctomycetota bacterium | reverse complement strand
AAATCGCCATGAGTTGTCGGCAATGGCCACAACGAAACCTGACAGGCATCGATCTTCTCCGCTGGTGAAAGCCCTATGGATTTGCAGCTTTTCGTGAAATCTTCAACATCAATGATCATAATGAAACCGCACACACATCGGGGATACTCCCTGATGGCAAGGCGAGGAATGCCATGCAACGATTTCAGACCCCTTCAAGGAATTGGTTATTCTTCACGAAATTTGGGCGACTCCTTGTTTATCTTGGCTGCGTTGCTTTTGCTGCGAAATCTCAGGCAGACCTCGTCTATCTCAAGGACGGATACGTCCTTGAAGGAAAGGTCAAACGAGACCACCAACTGGAACTGGATCCGGCGACCAAAGAACCGGTCGCCTACCCCCGCGGCCTCTTCCAGGTTGATGACGGTTGCAGACGGGTTCATTTTCTGCCAAGTCAAGCTCGAATCGCTGAAAGGGAAGAGGCATCCAAGGAGGAAAAATTTGTTTCATCAAAAGTCATTTTCATTCCCCACAACCGCCCCATGCCGAGCATTTGGGAGGTTCTTCAGGTTGAACCATGGGATGACAAATGGGAGCGCGGTTTCATTTTCAACGGCCCAACCGGAAAAGTGGGTTTGAAACAGCACTTGGGTGCCATCACCCCGACATGGGCGCGTGTTGATGCCATCAATAGGCATCGCTGGGGTTGCATGTATCTCACGCGGGAATTCGATGACCTCACACTGCGCGCTCTTTTCGACTCCAATCCCGAAACTCTCGACAGCGAATCGGCTCCAATCGCGGATCGAATCACGCGCAAACTGCGAAGAATCGACTTTTGGCTGCAAGCAGGAAGGTTCTCCGAAGCTTCCAAGGAGGCTGAGTCCCTTGGAAAATTGGGCGGAGACGCCTCGCGCCAGTCGGTTGAAGCGGCATCGGTCATCAAGCAAGTCAAGGCGCGAGAGGAATTGGAAAGGATCAAGCGCCTGATTCATTCCCATCAATTCAAGAGCGCCACCAAGTCGCTGGCATCTTTTCCCGAGGCGGATGGGACTGAAAAAGTTTCAGGCGAATTCAGGGCACTTCGAGCTGACATGGACGCCTTGTCGGAACGGGAACGCGAGCATCATGAACTGTTCATGTGGCTGGAATCGGCTTTGCCCTCCGGCAGCGAAATGAAAAATGCGATGGCTGAAATCAAGGAAGTTTTCCACGCTGACGCCATGGATCGGCTGGAAAGCTTTCTCGGACAAGCCCGCGCGGTACGGAAAGCGGTGCAAGGACCGCTTCCGCCTGAAAAAGGGTCTGGTTTGGCGGCACTTGCCATGACCGGATGGAGTCTTGGCAATGCCGGCGCCGATCCTTCACCTGCTGTCGCGCGAGACATTTGGAACCTTAGGGTGCTGCTGCTTCAGTATCTTCGGTCCAGCGATCCCGAAAGGCGATCGTCAATCCTGGGCCAAATCCGCGCCGGGATGACAGGAAAAAAACTCGACGAACTTTGCCAAATGCTTCCTCACTTGCCACCTGTCAATCCCGACAAGGCCCCCCCAAGCCTCCCCCGCGATGTCATCCCTCCGGTTACTGAACCGGGAAAGCCGCGGTTTGCGGTGCAAGTGCCGCCCGACTATCACCACGGAAGGAATTGGCCTCTGCTGGTCGTCTTGCATGCGTCAGGAGAGTCGCATCTTGACCACGCCGCGAAATGGTCGAAAGCCGCCGCTGAACACGGCTACATCCTGCTTGCCCCGCTTTGGGAACTGGGCGGGCCAAGGGCTGGATTCGCCTACAGTCCCCGCGAGCACGATGCCGTCATCGACGCGATTTCCGAGGCGCGGAAGGCTTACAGCGTCGATTCCGACCGTGTTTTCCTTTTCGGATTGGAGGCGGGAGGCAATGCCGCGTTCGACATCGGCCTATCCCACCCGGACATATTCGCAGGGGTCATGCCAATGTCTGGAGGCGCCTTCTACTTCTCGCAAGCCTACTGGAGAAACGCCCAAAACCTACCATTTTATGTGGTTAATGGAGACTATGCAGGCGAATTGAACGCGCGCAACAGGGAAATATTCACCAATTGGGCGGGAAGGTCGTTTCCGATGTTATGGGTTCAATACAAGGGCCGCGGAATCGAATGGTTTTCCGGGGAAATTCCCAACATTTTTGACTGGATGCGTCCCAAGAAGCGCAATTATCCCATGACCGCCCTTGGAGTCAGCAACGCGGGAGGACCACTCGGTGCTGAATTCAGGACATCGAGGCCTACGGACAATCACTTTTACTGGCTCAAAGCCGATGAACTCAGCCCAACCAGCCAAAACACGGGAATGCGCTACAACCCGGCCATCAACCCCGCGACTGTGAGCGGTTGGGTCGATTCGACCAACAACAAGGCTTACCTCAAGTCAACCGGCTGCACCCAGTTGAAATTGCTCGTCATCCGCAACGCCAAGGGTGAAAGCGTCCTGAGTCTTGACAAGCCCGTCACAATTCAACATCAGCTCAGAACGATATGGAATCAGCGCAAGGCCGAACCATCCCTGGAGACACTTCTGGAGGATCAGCGATCGAGGGGTGACCGGTTGACGCAGGTTCTCCTTGAAGTCTCCTTCAAACCTTGATCGAAAGTGCAAGGTAACGACAGTTCCATCATGATTCCCGTCAAACCCTTGAAGCCTTGCTGATCACGATGGCTTCCAGCGGAACATCCCCATGGCCCTTGGAATTTCCCGTTTTCACGGACTTGATCTGATCAAGCACATCAAGGCCTTCCGTGACCTTACCAAAGACACAATATCCGACGCGATCCTGGGCGTTTGCCTTGTCGAGAAAGCCGTTGTCCACAACATTGATGAAAAACTGTGACGAAGCGCTGTTGGGAGCGGGGGTGCGGGCCATGGCTATGGCACCCCGTTTGTTCTGCAATCCATTTGAGGATTCGTTGACGATTTCCGCATGCGTCTTCTTCTGGGTCATTTCCTTGGTGAACCCGCCGCCTTGGACCATGAAATTGGCTATGACACGATGAAAAATGGTTCCGTCATAGAATCCT
>JAGWVO010000450.1 GCA_018970845.1 Planctomycetota bacterium | reverse complement strand
GGGCACCGCATGTGCCCCTCCTGCGGTTTCTACAAAGGCCGTGAAATTCTATCTCTTGGCCAAAAGGACGAGTGAGCCCACATGGAAATCGCTTTGGATGCCATGGGTGGCGACCACGCACCCGGCCCCATAGTCGCTGGCGCTCTGAAGGCTCTAGAAGCCGACCCGGAATTAAGGGTCACTCTAGTAGGTGATGAATCCGCCATCCGGTCCCTTATGGGCGGTTCAGCCCCTTCCCGTGCTTCCGTTTTTCATTGCACCCAAGTCATTGGAATGGATGAAAGCCCAGCATCCGGCTTCAGGCGAAAACCAGACAATTCCATTGCCAGGTGTTGGCAACTGCTTGCCCAAGGTAAAGTTGGCGGAATTGTGAGCGCGGGCAATACAGGCGCAATGGTTGCTGGTGGCTTATTTTCCCGCCGCTTTCTCAAGCACATTGACAGGCCAGCCATCGCCACCGTGATGCCAACCCTCAAAGGCCCTTCGATCATGCTGGATGTCGGAGCCAATGTTAACCCTAAGGCGGAACAACTATTTCAATATGGTCTCATGGGTGAGATTTACGCCCGGCTAATGTTCAACAAACCCAAGCCGACGATTGGACTGATGAATGTCGGTTCTGAAGAAGGCAAGGGGAACGAACTGGTCAAGCAAACGCAAAGCTTGTTCAACAATTCCCCTCTCAGGGCCAATTACCTAGGCAACATTGAGGGAAGGGACATTCATCAGGGTGTCGCCGATGTGATTGTCACCGATGGCTTTGTTGGGAATGTGGTTCTCAAGGTTTGCGAAGGCCTCTTTGATTTCATGATCAAAATGGTTGCGCAAGAACTCAACGAAACATTGGTTTCTGAAAAGGATCTTGCCAAGAAAGCCATCCACACTCTTATCTCGAGATACGATTACAGCGCGTTTGGTGGGGCGCCACTCCTTGGAATTGATGGAATCTGCATTATTTCCCATGGAAGCAGCGGCGAACGGGCCATATCAAACGCCCTTGCTTTGGCTGCGAAATTGGCCCGGGCAGGAATCAATTCCCAGATAGTTCAAGAACTTGATCAGATACCGTCGTTATTGGGCGCTGGTTCCTCCGGCGCCTGACAACTTTTGGTTGGCCTGATGGTAAAGGAGTGCCCAGGTGACAGCCGGAAATATCGTTTTGTTCCCGGGTCAGGGTGCCCAGTATGTTGGCATGGCCAAGGTACTGGTTGAGCAGTTTGCCAATGCCAGAAATTTGTTCGACAGGGCTCGGGAATTTCTTGGTTTTGACCTGCTTGATATATGCATTAATGGGCCGGTCGAAAGGTTGAATGCCACCGACATCAGCCAGCCTGCCATTTTTGTCTCCAGCCTCGCGGCTTTGGAAAGTCTCCGGTTGTTGAATCCGGATGCCGTTGAAGAAGCGAAAGCGACGGCGGGCCTTAGTTTGGGAGAATACACAGCACTGGCGTTTGCAGGTGTTTTCAATTTTGAAGACGGCCTTTCATTAGTGAAAACCCGTGGCGAAGCGATGCAGGCCGCTGCCACCGCGACTCCCTCAGCCATGGCCAGTGTGCTTCTTCTCGATCGTGAACGACTCGAGTCGATCTGCCAATCTGTTAGATCATCCCGGGGAATTGTTTCGATTGCGAATTATCTTTGCCCCGGGAATCTCGTGGTTTCAGGTGTTAGGGAGGCGGTTTTCGCAGTTGAGGAATCTGCTCAGGCTGCGGGCGCAAAGACGGTAAGGCTTGCTGTTGCGGGGGCCTTTCACACCCCAATTATGCAACCAGCCGTCGAGAAACTGACAAGGAAAATGGCATCAATCAAATTCATGCCAGCGCGAATTCCTGTTTGGTCGAATGTCACTGGCAAGCCCCATGAGGCCGATCCCGACGCCATCGCTGCGCTTTTGGCTCGGCAGGTTGTTGAACCGGTTCTTTGGGAGGATTCGATTCAAGGCATCCTTGGAACGGTCGCGGATCATCGGTTTTATGAGGTTGGGCCGGGCAAGGTCCTCACGGGATTGATGAAAAGGATTCAAAGGAAGGCCGAGTGCGTTTCAATACCGGCCTGACACCCAGCAATCGTGAATCCACCAAGCATCAGACCTTTTTTTATTGTGGACGACTTCATAGAAACATGACTGAAGAAGGATCATGCCGTATGAGCAATATCGGCTCGGACTTCAAATGATTTGGGAGTCATTGAGATTTGATGCGGTCTTGTCAAGGCACCGATTCCCGGTAACCGCCTTGCAAGGCATGGGCACAGGAGGCGAATGTGGACGCTGAAGAAATCGCACGGAAGGTGATTGATGTCGTGAGTTCAAACCTTGGGGTCGACAAGGCTGAACTTAAGGCCGCCACCAAGTTTCAGGAAGATCTCGGCGCCGATTCTCTCGATCTTGTCGAACTGATCATGGAACTTGAAGAAGAGTTTGACATCCAGATTCCCCAGGAGGAAGCTGAGAAAATCAAAACTGTTGGCGAGGCCACTGAATTCATCAAGAAGGCCAAAAGCGCCTGATCCGTCCTGGAAGGATTTCCATGCGTCGTGTCGCTGTGACCGGCTTGGGTACTGTCAACCCCTTGGCCAACAATGTTTCAGTATTTTGGAACAAGGCCCTTGCCGGATCCACTGGTATCGGGCCCATAACCCAGTTTGACACGACAGCTTTCAAAGTTCATTTCGGCGGAGAGGTCCGTGAACTGAACCCCGAGTCTTGGCTTGAGCCAAAAACAGTTCGGCGGGTTGATCGTTTCGTGTTATTGGCCCTTTGCGCTGGCAAGGAAGCCATGGACGACAGCGGTATCGACATGGGTTTAGAAAATCCATTCCGCTGCGGAGTGATCGTGGGGAGTGGTGTTGGTGGATTGAATGAATTCGAGGAGCAGCATTCCAAGTACAAAGATAAAGGTCCGGATCGAATCAGTCCCTTCGTGATACCGAAGATGATTCCGAATGCCGCTAGTGGAAATGTTTCAATCCAGTTTGGAATGAAAGGCGTCAACACGGCGGTATCAACAGCCTGCGCCAGCGCGGCACACGCCTT
>JAGWVO010000449.1 GCA_018970845.1 Planctomycetota bacterium | reverse complement strand
TGGGAGTTCAGAAATGACCCTGGGTTGGTCAGACACCAGAAGACTTGGTGAACTTCTTTTTGAAAAATATGACACCCTGAATCCGCTTACTGTCAGGTTCACTGACATGCACAAATGGATTATGGACATTGAGGATTTTCATGGTGACCCAGCAAGCTCCAATGAAAAGATCCTCGAGTCCATCCAAATGGCTTGGTACGACGAGTGGCAAGACGAGTACGGTTCCAAATAGTCTTCCAGAACAGTCAATTCGTTCTTACAGCCTTAACCACCCCTGAACCCGAGAAATATTTGAACGATTCAGGTCGGCAGCCGATGATGTTCCAATGAGGCAATGCGCAGTCCCAGTCCGCTATCAATTTAAACGAGTATCCATGGCGGATTGTTGCTGAGTGATCGGGCCCGCTTTTGATCGTGTACGCGGAGCATCACCATGCCGTTTTTATGCACGGGATGCGGTGAGATTCTGGAGAATGATGGAACCAAGGTGAAAATCACCTGCCCTTCGTGCGGCGTCATGAGCGATATCCGCCAGCAGGGTTTCACAAGGGTCGTCATCGATCCGATTTCCATCGATGATGCCGATCAACCAAAGAAATCCAAAGTTCCCGGCGAATCAAAATCGAACTCCAACCAAAC
The DNA here is from genome assembly GCA_018970845.1 of Planctomycetota bacterium. Classification (GTDB taxonomy): domain Bacteria; phylum Planctomycetota; class Planctomycetia; order Gemmatales; family Gemmataceae; genus REEB421. Next base: position 2,395 of record JAGWVO010000449.1, on the reverse strand, counting down.
AACAAAAATTGAAGCCCCATCGGAAAGTTTAAAATCGAGACGCGCATTCAAGAAGAAACTGGTGGTTCCTGAAGAATTCGTCTCCTCCAACGAGGATGACGGGCTCGCTTATGGCTTGACCGACTCCAATGATTTTTATTGTCCTGGATGTGAAAGCGTGATGGATGCAAGCCACACAGTTTGCCTTTCCTGCGGGTTCCACATCGACAAAGGTGACAAGGTTCGAAGAAGACACCAACCCCTTAATCAGAACTGGTGCGAAGGTTGGAACCGATCATCACGCATGCTTGTTGCAGCTACGCTCTTTTTGGCCACATTGATTGCTGTCATCGCATTTGTTGAGTCGGGGGCGAGCGGCCTGGCTGGATCCCTGGCCTTGGGATTCTTTGCCTTTGCGCAAATACTTTACATCACAGGAACTCATGGCCAGTTGGAACTGGCCAGGAATTCCAAGGGAAAAATCCGTTTAACGCGTCGATACTTCATCGGTTTTATACCTACAGCAAAATCCAGTTTAACCACGGACGGGCATGATGGAATCAAGCTCGTTCAATTATCAAATTCGGGAATAATTGAATATATCATTGGTGCCATACTTTTGATTCCCTTTATTTTTCCAGCCATGATCTGGTATGCGGCGGTCATTCATGGATCCATCTTCGAGGTCGCTCTCACCCGCGACATGGGCCGCATGGTGAACATTCTCTTCAGGTGTGGAAACGAGGCGATCGCCAAGGAAATCGCAATGACATTGAATAGGATCACGAACCTTCCAATCAATTCGAGATGATTACACGAGAGTCCATTGGGCCTGTCGAATCGCACCTCGCTGGTTAGCCTGCCATATGTTCCCGGTGGCGATGTCGACGCAACTCAACCAGCCATCTGGCAAATATGCGCCCGTGTCCAAGAACCATGCGTGAGGCCAAGCCATCGGTTGATAACCCGAAACGACGGTATGGCCATGAATTGATGTTTTTCCAGAAAAATGTGGAGCGGGGGCAAGGTTGTAGTCCGACCAGAAAAGGGTTGAATGAGGCTGGTCCGAAAGGCTGAGACCGGCCTCAAGCCCGGCATGCGTGAAGATAAAACGCTCGTCTTCCCAATAATCGAGGCAATCATGAACGATGAATGATCGATAATCCTTGGTGAGACAAGAGCGCCATTCCTTGTTAAAGGCGAGTCCGAAACTCTCAAGAGTCTGCATCCCCCCGGAGGCAAGCCACTGGGAATCGCGTCCGGAATCAAATGCGTTCCGCATCATGACCTCGTGATTGCCCCTGATCGGAATCAACCTCCCTTCACTGAGTAGTCTTATGAGGAAATCGAGGACTCCCCTTGTATCCGGCCCCCTGTCTATCATGTCGCCAAGGGTGATCAGCTTGTCGTTTCCATCAAAGCCCGAGGCGCCAAGAACGGCTTCAAGTGCCGTGCTACACCCATGGATGTCGCCAACCACGAAAGTCCTTGGTGTCACATTGAATCCTCGTCTATTTCAGGATTATCGACACCGAGTAGACCCTTGTAGCTGGTATACCTGGATAAAGCGAGTTGACGGCGGACAACCGCGCCCATCACGGCGCATCCTCCTTCGTGGACATGGGTGCATCCGGGAAACTTGCACAAAGCGATAAACGGATGGAATTCCGGAAAGAACGCCTCGATTTCCTCCGGCCTCACGCCGGAAAGTTCAAATTGACGGATGCCGGGGGTATCAACAACCCACCCGCCCTCGTTCAACCTGATCAATTCAGAGGTTGTGGTTGTATGCCTGCCTTTGGAGTTGGATTCGCTGACTTCCCTGACGCGCAACCCCAAACCGGGTTGGATTGAGTTCAACAGGGAGGATTTGCCGACGCCGCTTTGCCCGGAAAAAACCGTTTGCTTGCCCTTGAGCAAATCCCTTAACTCGACAATGCCCCAACCGTTTCTGGTGCTCGCCATGAAGGTTTCCACACCAATACGCGAGTATAGGCCGATCACATGCTGATACTCGGCCGGATCGACCAAATCGGCCTTGTTTAGGCATACGATCGGTTTGATCGATCCTTGGATTGCGCTGGCCAGATAACGATCTATCAAATGAATCTTCAGGTCAGGCTCTTTGAGAGACAAAACAAAAACAACTTGGTCGACATTCGAGACGATCGCATGGACCTTGTTGCGAGACGAGCGCATCAACTGACCCGTTCGCGGTTCGACCCGCTCGATCGTGGCTTCGCCGGACGCTTCTCCAGGTAAAGGCGGCCTGCCTGACAAACTTGACGAAGTGTCGCTGGAACGATTGGTTTGTTGGGCATCCGGACAAATCCACACCCTGTCTCCGCAGGTGATCATGGATCTAGAGTCGATCGCAAGCGTTTTCAACAGTCTCCTGATCGTGCAGCGAAATATT
>JAGWVO010000448.1 GCA_018970845.1 Planctomycetota bacterium | reverse complement strand
GCTTTGGCCAGCGCCGCTTGGGCTTCCTTGAGACGGGCCCCGAACCTGCCGCCGGCCGACTTGAGATTCAACTTCACCTCGGTGCGGAGGATCGCGCCTTCCGATGAAGGCGCGACCTCCACCCGCTTGATGTTCAGCTCATCGCGAAGCTGGTCGGCGAACCGTTCCGCGGCGCGCCTTTCGGCTTCATTGCCCGGCCGCACGCGAAGGATCGCAAGCGGTTGCCTCACCTTGATCTTCGCGGCGTTGCGCGCGGCCAACCCCAGCGACACCAGCCTCAGCAAGGCTTCCATGTCGGCGGAAAGAACCTCGTCGACCAGTTCCGGGCGTGGCTTGGGCCAGGGAGTCAGGTGGACGCTCGCCTCCCTGATGTTGCCGACAAGGTTCGCGTACATGTGTTCGGTGATGAACGGGATGAAGGGGGCCAGCACCCGCGTCAGGGTCAGCACGCACTCGTGCAGGGTCTGGTAAGCGGCGGTCTTGTCCTCCCCGGCCTCACCCTTCCAGAAACGGCGGCGGTTGCGCCGCACATACCAGTTGCTGAGCTTGTCATCGACAAACCGTTCCACCTCGAGGCAGAAGGCTGAAATGTCGTAGTTTTCGAGCCCTTCCCTGGCCGATGCGAGGAGTTTTTGGAGGTCGGAAAGGATCCAGCGGTCGAGGTCGGGTCGCCTTTCGAGGGGCACGGGACGCCCGTCCGGGTCGAAGTTGTCAAGCCGGGCGTAGTTGCAGAGGAAAGAGTAGGTGTTCCAGAGCTTGAGCAGGAAGCGGGCCCTGATCTCCTCGGCGGGCACAGGCCCGAAATTGATGTTCTGGGACGGGTTTTGGCGACAGAACATCCAGCGCACCAGGTCGGCACCCATGGGCGGGTGCTTTTCCAGCTTTCCGTCCTTGCCGCGGATCTCGTAGCCGTTGTCCGCCGCGCCTTCGAACGGGATCGAGTTGCCCTTGCTCTTGTGCATCTCGTCGCCGGTCTGGTCGCGCACGAGGGCATGGCCCAGCAGGGCGCGGAACGGCGCCTTGCCCTCGAGCATGGCGGACATGGCGAGCAGCGAATAGAACCAGTTGCGGAACTGGCCGGGGAAACACTCGGTGATGAGGTCGGCGGGATACCACTTGGCCCACTCTTCACGGTCGGTCCGGTAGCCCATGGTGGAGAACGGGACGATGCCGGCGTCCAACCAAGGATTGCCGACATCGGGGATGCGCGACATCAGGTTGCCGGTTTTCGGGTTGCGGATCTTGACCTTGTCGATCCAGGGCTTGTGGGGGGAGCGCCCCTCCAGCGCCTCGAAGCCTTCCACGGCGCGCGATCGCAGTTCCTCACGGGAGCCGATCACCTCGAAGTCGCCCGTGGATTCGTCCACCCAAATGGGAAGGGCCAGTCCCCAGAAGCGCTTCTTCGAGATCATCCAGTCGCCCATGTTCTTGAGCCAGTCGAGTTCGCGCTGGAGGCCGAACTCGGGGATCCAGCGGATGTCGTGGCAAATCCTGGCGATCTCCTCCCTCCACGACATGCCGATGAACCATTCGTCGACCAGCCTGAACAGGACCTCGGTCTTGCAGCGCCAGCAATGGGGGTACTTGTGGGGGTATTTCTCGGACGCGAACAACCGGGCTGAATTCTGCAGGATCCCGATCACGCGGTCGGCCGTGGCCGGGTCGGCGGCGGAGGCTCCCGTGAGTTCGCCAAACCCGTCCACATAGTTCCCGAACTCGTCGAGTGGCGCGACGACCGGCAATCCGTTCTCCTTGCCGAGGCCGAAGTCCTCCTTGCCGCATCCGGGGGCGATATGGACGATGCCCGTTCCCTCGGTTTCGCCCACCTCTCGCCACGCGATCACGCGGTGCGCCTCGCGAGCCGCCGGGATATCGCGCCCGGGAGCCCGCATGGCCGCGACCCGGGCCACCTCGGCGGGAAAACCGCCCCGGGCATTCTGGGCGGGCAACTCGTCAAACGGTCCGTGGTATTTTCGCCCGACCAGCGATGAGCCGGGGACTTCGCCCTCGATCTCATAGCCGCCTTTTTCCTTGAACATCTGCTCGAGCGACTTGAGCCTTGGAACCCCTTCAAGCCATTCCTTGCGCCTGAACTGTTCCTCGAGGCGCTGGGCCGTGAAGGCTCCCTTGGCCAGGTAATACAACTCGTCCTTGTGGCGAACCTTCAGGTACGAAAGCTCGGGGTTCACCGCCGCGGCGACATTGCTGGTCATCGTCCAGGGAGTCGTGGTCCAAACAAGCAGGTTCTCGCCCGCCGAGTCCGCGAGCGGAAACTTCACGAAGATGGCCCTGTGGGCCACCATCTGGTAACCCTCGGCCATTTCCATCTGGCTCAGGCCCACCGAACAGCGCGGGCACCAGGGCATCGCGTCGTGGGCGCGGTACACCAGGCCACGGTCGTGGCACTTCCGCAGGAAGCCCCAGATCGTGTCGTTGTTCTCGTTCGACATCGTGAAGTAGCTGCGGCGATCATCCGGCGGCTTCTTCCAGTCATCGCCCCGGTCCCAATCCATCCAGTAGCCAAGGCGGATCGACTGGTCGGTTTGCACCCGGGCGAACCGGTCCACCCGCTGTTTGCACAGGTCGACGAACTTCTCGATGCTTGCGAACCGGTCACCCGGAACCAGGTTCTCGATGTCGCGCTTGGATTTGAGCCCCAGTTCCTTCTCGACTTCGACTTCCACCCACAGTCCCTGGCAGTCGAACCCGTTCTGATGCCGCTGGTGGCAGCCCAACATGGCGTGATAGCGCTGGAAAACATCCTTGTAGGTGCGGCCCCACGCATGGTGGACGCCCATGGGGTTGTTGGCGGTGATGGGGCCGTCAAGGAACGACCAGCGCGGACCGTCGGCATTGCGGCGGCGAAGTTTTTCGAAAATGTTTTCCCGGTCCCAGAACGAAAGGACCTCGCGCTCGAGCGCGGGAAAATCAACCTGCGACTCCACCTTCGAAAATGGCATGCCCCGGTTCCACGGCCGAACTTGGATCCAAGGGGTCAATATAGCGGATGGGGGTGGGGGTGGTCGGCGACTATT
>JAGWVO010000447.1 GCA_018970845.1 Planctomycetota bacterium | reverse complement strand
ACGCCGCCCCATGATTCGAGCGTTCTTGCCTTCAGGCCGAGCATTTCGTTCATCTTGGCGGAGGGTTGGTTCGCCTCGTCGCGGGAAAGGCCCGTCGCGTCCGTCCAGACCGTGCCACCGGCGGCCACCCAATCGCGCAGCGACCGGGCCGCCTCGTGGTGAAGGTGCGGCCCGGGAACATAAATCACCTTGTATCGCCCAAGCTTGCCCTCGGCGAGCTGCCTTTCGCTGAGGACATCGACGGGAATATGGGCATGGCGAAGGGCCAGGTAAACCCATTTGGCATTTTCGAATGCCGCGAGGCTGGGATCGGTGGCCCGGCTCCAGATCTCGGAGGAGCGCGGGGAGACGAACGCGACCTCGGGCTGCCCGTCGAAGGAGGCCTCGTAAAGGTAGGGTTCGGCCCGGCCCAGGAACCTGGCCGCCCGGGCGACCTGCTCCAGAAGTTCGGGAGATTGCGAAAAGCTGTCGCCCTTCGAATAGTCGGGGCCATAGGTGTACCACTCCAGCGCGGTGGTTCCGCGGGCCACGATTCCGAGCATCCGCTGGGCCGGCGCCCCGCGGTGCGGCTTAACCAGGCAACCCTGCGCCAGGCCATGGCGCAGGGCGATGCCGCGCCCGATGTCGGCGAGGTAGGATTCCCACTGCCAGACGCGCGCGTCGCGGTTGGATGTCTCGAAGACGAAGGCGCGGTTGGGCTTCAGGTCGTAGAACTCATGCCAGTCGAGGCTTGAGCCGTTCCAGCTCGGGGTCGGCCCCTGCATGGCGTAGAGCTTCACGCCGGACTCGGCCAAAGCGGCGGCAGCCTCCGGAAACATCACCCCGTTGGCATGGCTCATCAGGCGATAGGTGTAGTAGTAACGGAGGGAATCAGCCTTTCCGGCGGGTGCCGGCTTGAGGCCGGTCGGGAAGGCCTTCTTGTCCTTCGCCTCGGCGTCCGACAGCCAGAGCGGATAGGGCCTGACCTCGTCCCATGATCGGGCGCCCACCTGTGCCGGATCGACATGGTTGGACTTGAGGTAGTCTCGGAACACCGTCGCGCAGCGCTCGCACCGGGCGATGTGCTCCTTGGCGTAGACCCCCATCTCGTCATCCCACAGCCCCCACGACTCCCTCGCGCCGGCCGATTGGTGAACCTTGAGGGCCTTGGCCACCGCCTCGCGGATGTAGGGCTTCAGAGCCGGGTCGTACGGGCAACCATCCGGCATTTCGGCGGACTTGGCCCCCTTCTGGAAGAAGGCCATCGGATCCCCGGAACCGGGGGGGCCCCAGAAGATCCGGCGGAAACGGTCGCCCACGCCGGCGGCATCGGCGAGGTGGATCGAATCCACCATGCCATTGACTCCCAGCAGGGCGAGCACCTGGAATTCATCACGGAGGATGGCCGGGTTGTTGTGGCGAACGCCGAAGCCATGGCTGCCCCTCAGGCCGGGCGGTCCATCGCCATAGCCGCCCATGTGGCCGATGATCGCGAACTGCCTGGGCAGCGGCGCGGGGTCCGGAAACGCCTTTTCCAGCCTTTCACGCCGAAGCCTGGCGTGCGCGCTCAGGCCGTTGAGTTGGGAGGTGAATCCGGGAGTCGGGCTTTTGGCGAGCATGCCGCCGGGAAACGCGAACCCCACCGTCGATCCCTTGGGCGCCGTTTCGGTGAATGACCTGAAAACCTTTCCCTGTTCGGAAAATTCGAACTCCACGGCCACATCGGTGAGCGTGGGCCCCGGGGTGACGGATTTACCCTTGGCGACCGGCTCACTCGTGACCACGACGCTGGGAAATTCCCAGCCCTTGGCCGTTCCCACGATTTCCTTGAGCGAGACGGGTTCCGTCCAGGATCCCACGGGCACGGCGGCCTTGTCGCCCGCCGCCTTGAACTGCCCTCGAACCACCGCGCCGCCAAGGCCCTCGCCGCCCCGGCGCCAGTTGACGAGCACGACATCGCTCGCCGGGGTGGACTTGGTCACGCGGACCCTCACGAACAGCCTGCCCGTCGCCGCGCCACGCGCCGCGACATCGTTCCTGTCGATTTGCTCCTGCGCCAAAACAAGCGAGGCGCAGGCGACCGCGAGCAGCAAGGACGGCAGGGACTTCATGGGATTGTCCGGTTTGGGCCGGGTGCCGGCTGGCGCCCCCGGAGTTTGGTTAGGGCAAGGGAAATCAGGGGCGTCAGCCGATCATTTCAGGCCCTTGATCCAGTCGCGCACAAGCTTCACCGCCGGCTCATCCACCACGCCTGAGGCGATGTGCGGCATGCGGCCCAGCCCGAGCCTTGTCATGCGGTGGTGAATCATCGACCTTTCCGGATCGCCGGGAACCAGCAAATGGGGATCCTTGAGATCGAAATTTCCATGCTGGGGCTTGACGCCCACGATTCCGAGTTCCGCCAGGGGAAGCGTGCTGAGCAGTTGGAACTCGGCGTTGCCCCCGCCCCATTTCCGGTGGCAGTGGCTGCAGTTGGCGTGCAGGTAGGCCCGCGCCCGGGCATCGATGGGGGCGCCGGCGTCCTTGTAATCGGCGATTTTCGCAAGCTTTTCGGGAGGGGCCGGCAGCTTCTTGTCGAACATGCCGATGTGCTCGAGCGTCGATAGCTGGTTCGCGACGACACCGCCATAGTCGTGGTCGCGGTTCATCTGCGCCGTGTTCACGCCCAGGGCGTACTTCGCGGTGACCGTGTGGCACATGGTGCACTCCGCCCGGCTGGGGAAATGCCAGCTCCGCGCATGCGCTCCGGCCGCTGTTTTCACGGTGTATTGCTTGTCGGCGCCCTTGATGTGGGCGAGTTCGGCGTCGGTTTGCGCCTCGTTCCAGATGTAGGTGTAGCCGTGCCAAACCTGGTCGCCGTACTCCTCGGTGCCGCCCACGCGCGAGGCCACCAGCAAGCGCGTCTCAAGCCGGGTTTTCCTGCCCGGTTCGGTTTCCAGCGCGAATGTCTTCACGAGCACCGTGCCGTCGGGGAACCTCCAGCCCGGCACGGAACCGGGGGCCGGTTGCGGATAGGTGACCGTCTCGAATTCGATTTTTCCCTCTCCCGGCACGGCGAT
>JAGWVO010000446.1 GCA_018970845.1 Planctomycetota bacterium | reverse complement strand
CGAGTCTGGTTCCCGAATTGCAGGCCGAATCCCCCCAAAGGTGGGAATCGTTCGTGCTGGCTTATTCGCCGCTGCTGCGCTTCTGGATCAGGCACGAAGGCATCCCCACCGATTTCATCGACGACATCCTGCAGGAAACACTGAAATCGGCCTTTGGAGCCATCGGAAAGTTCCGCCGCAAGGAAGCCTCGGGCTCGTTCCGGGGCTGGCTGCGCACCATCGTGAGGCGCCGATGCGCCGACCATTTCCGCCGCCAAACGGGTGAACGGCAAGGCGACAGCCAAATGCTCGCGGGAGCGCCTGTTCCGGAACAAAAGGATCCGGCGGACATCGAGGCCGAGGAAAACGCCGTCGAAGCCCTCAGGGCCAGGGTGATGGAATTGGTGAGACGGGAAACCTCCGAGAAAGCCTGGCAAATGTTCTGGCAGAGCGCCGTGGACGGCTTCCCCGCGTCGGAGATCGCGGCGCGATTCGGGGTGTCCGCAGCGGCGGTTCGGGTGGCCAAGGCCCGTGTCCTGCACAAGCTTCGCCAACTCATGCCCGACCCCGAATGAACCCGGTGTAATGCCGGCACGATCTTGGTTGGTGTCATGGACTCGCAGCCATCAAATTCCGCAGTGCAGGCCCCCGTGGCCTCCCCGGCCTGTCCCGACGATGCGTCGCTCACCGCCATGGCGGAAGGCGAACTGCCCGCCGGGCTGTTTGAAACCGTTTGCGACCATGTGGAATGGTGTTCCGCCTGCCAGGCGCGCCTCGCGCTGATGGCGGAATCGGGCCCCGGATCCACGAGGCCGTGGGCGGGCATCGCCGAGACAGCCCTCGACACTGCACGCCGCGAAATCGATTCCCAAGCCGCGGTTCCTCCCGCTCCCGAGCCGTGCGCCTCCCATGAAAACCTCGCCGGCCCCGTTTTGAAAACCCCGTGCCAGCTGGGTCCTTATGAGGTGAGCGAGCTGATCGGCCACGGCGGCATGGGTGAGGTGTACCGGGCCCGCCATAATCGGCTCAACAGGCCCGTGGCGCTCAAGGTGATCCGCGGCAGGCGCCAGGCGGACCCCGCCGCCCATGAAAGGTTCCTGCGGGAAATGGCCGTCGCCGGCCAGCTCGACCACCCGAACCTCGTTCGAGCCCACGACGCCTGGGAAGCCGACGGCTGCCTCTACTTCATCATGGAATGGATCGACGGCAACACCCTGCGCCAGGAGTTCCGGCCCGGTGGACGGCGCGCGGTTCGCGACCTGCTCGACTGCATGGAACAAGCCTGCGCCGGCCTGGACCACCTGCATCGGCTGGGCTTCGTGCACTGCGACCTGAAGCCATCGAACCTGATGCGCCAGCCCGACGGCACGGTGAAACTCATCGACATCGGCCTGGCCCGCGCGCCCCAAGCCGCCGTCACCGGCGGCACCCCGGGCTACATGGCCCCCGAGCAGGCCGAAGAAACCGGAACGGTGGACGCGCGGGCCGACATTTTCGCCTTGGGCCGCCTGCTGGGGTTCCTGGTCAGGCGGGCGGAAACCGCTTCCGCCACACCCTCCGAGAGGCAGTGCCTCGATCGCCTGACAGCCATGGCCGGCCGCATGACCGAGGCCGAACCCGACAGGCGTTACCAAGCGATTGCGGATGTGGCCTTGGATATCAGGCGGGCGGCGAAAGCCCTCGCGCGCGGTTCGAGCGCGCGAACAGGGTGGCTGGCGTGGGGCGCGTTCGCAACCGTGGCGGCCGCGGGCATTTTGTTGTGGATCGGCACCGGCCGCAACGATGTGAGGGAACCCGACGGCGGCTTGAAGGCGCCGGTTCACGAAATGCTGATGGCGACGATTCCGGCCGGCGAGTTCCAGATGGGCGCCGTGGCGGGCGACCCGAACGCCCTACCCGACGAGTCGCCCGCCAGGCATGTGGCCTTCCGGCAACCGTTTGCCATGGGCGTCAACGAGGTGACGGTGGCCCAGTTCAAGGAATTCGTCGATGCGACGGGCTACCGCACCGACGCGGAGATCAGTGGCAAGGGCGGATGGAAGGCGGGAATCGCCACCAGCTACGGGGAACGGTCTCCCGAGTATTCCTGGCGGAATCCCGGCTACCCGCTGGCTGACAATCTGCCCGTGACCATGGTGTCGCACAATGACGCGGTGGCGTTCTGCGCCTGGCTTTCCAAGCGCGACGGCAAGTCCTACAGGTTGCCGACCGAGGCGGAGTGGGAATACGCCTGCCGGGCCGGAACGACCGCGATTTATCCTTATCCCGAGGACAAGCGCAGCGACTATTCATGGAACGGTTATGTGATAGGCGAAAACCTGTCTCCCCGGCCGGTGGGTTCGCGCAGGTCGAACGCCTGGATGCTGAACGACATGATGGGCAATGTTCGGGAATGGTGCGCCGACTGGTACGACGCGAAGGGTTACCAGACGCCGTTTGAAAAGGCGCCGCTTGGTCCGGAGAGAGGGGCGCAACGGGTGGTTCGAGGCGGCTGTTTCATCGACAAGGACCGCAAGCTGAGATCGTCGAACCGGAATTTCAACCCGCCCGACCAGGTCCTGAACAACAACGGCTTCAGGGTGGCCGTGGGCCCGCTCGACTGACCGCCTCCAACAAGCGGTGTTACGGGGTGGCGATAATTAATTAATTGTTTGTTTGGCTTTTTGAAGCGACCTCAAGTTATGTGTCGTCCGATCATCCACGGGCCCGACCCGATCCACCTGGATGACCGCAATGGTCATCGTTATTGGATCCACCATCCGTTCGAATTCACCGGGGACAAGGAAACCGACACAGCGTTGTCAAGCTTTCCCGTGGCGGTGTTCCTGCCCGAAGGCCGAAAGCCGGACGATACCCCGGTGCTGATCGCGCTGCAGGGTATGGCCGCCCCATTTCAATGGAATGGCTTCATTGTTCCAACATTGCTCGACATGGGCATCGCCTGCGTGATGTTCGACGCGCCGTTCGCGGGTGAACGAAGTCTCATCCGCGACCACCCGGGAGACGCCGTCAGGCAGGTCATTCCCCTTGTTCGCAAGAACATATCGATCAATGCAAATA
>JAGWVO010000445.1 GCA_018970845.1 Planctomycetota bacterium | reverse complement strand
TGTCGACGGAACGGCCCAGAACCGGATCGCCATCAACCCGCTGACGGGGAACCTGGTTCCGATCACCAGCCCAACCCAATTCGCAGGCAGCTTTGTCGGCTCCAACCAGGAAGCCCTCAATGTGAATTCCGTTTCCGGGCCCGCGAGCTTTCAGCCTGGCATGAAGATTGATGCCGGATGGAAATTCAATGACGGCACCAGCCTCACCGTGAATGGTTTGTGGCTTGCCCAGGTGAGTTACACATCGGCGGCGACTCTGGCACCCCGTGGCCTTCAAGTGGGTGGCAACTATGCCGACTCGTTCCTTTACGCGCCTGTTTACAACTTCCTTCCCGATTACTCGGGCCCGTTTTTCGATGTCATCAACTCCAGTCCGACACTGAACAACCTGACCGTCCAAGACAGGAGAAACCAGGCGGGTGGAACCGCCTACGGCATCTGGAACGCCGCCGAGGTGATGACCCAGGAATTCACCCAAAGGCTTCAAACCTACAACATCGATGTGCGCGTGCCCGTGTATGAGAACGAGACCTATCGCCTGTCGGGCATTGTCGGCGCCCGCATGTTCTGGATCTGGGAAAGGTACAAGTGGCGAACGATCGACTACAACATCGATGGCCAGGCCGGTGGCCTCGATCAGGCGATCTACACGAACATCGTTTCAAACAGGATGTATGGCGCCCACCTGGCTTGCCAGAATGAATGGTACCTGGGCCACGGATTCGCCTTCAACTTCATCGCCGATGCCGGCCTGATGATCGACATCGTGAAGACCCGGGCCAAGTATGAACTCGGTGAGAAGTACATTGGACCGGTTTCCAAGCGCGGTCGCAGCATGTACACGCTTGTACCCGAATTGGCGGGCACCTTTGGAATCTCCTGGTATCCGGTGGAAGGGATCGAGATGAAGGTGGGCTACGATGTGATGGCCCTGTTCAACACCATCAGTTCCCGCCATCCGATCGACTTCAACTTCGGAGCCATGGATCCGGCCTATGAGAGCCAGTTCCGCCTGATCAACGGATTCACCGCGGGCATTGCCCTGGTGTTCTAAGAGTCAACCCGCCACCTTGCTGGTTGAACCGCGCGCCGGCGGCCCGCCTTCCCTCGAGGCGACCGCCGGCGCCGGTGCTTTTCCCGGCCCTTGTTTTCCGTATAAATAAACTTAATTGAACTTGGGTGCGTTCCTGCCGCTGGCAATTCCGCCCGCTGTTGGCATGGGTTTCACCCCCCAATTTTTGACCAAGGTGCACCATGGCCGAGGAAACAACCGCGAAAACCGCCAGCAATGGCATCATTCCGGGCTGGAATCTGCTTTCAAGATGCTTTCGGTTGGCGCTGTCACCCGGCCAAGTGGGTTTGGCCGCCTTGGGAGTCTTAAGCACGGCCACGGCCTGGTGGGGACTAGCCGTGGTGTTTGGGAGCCTGTTTGGCCCCACGCCTCCCAACATGGGGGGCGATGCCGTGAGGGGGACCGCCCCCGCCAACAAGGATGCTGAAACCAGGAAGGCGGAATGGGAGGAGCGGAAGCGCGCCACCCGAAGCTGGAACCTGATGCATGAGATGGCGGGTCTGGGTTCAGCCGAGTCCTATTACGACCTTGGCGATGTCGCCGACACCTACGAGGAATATCAGATCCTAGTGGCCGCTGGACTGGCGGCGACCGCCGACCCCAAGGCCAAGGATCCATCGCTCAGTCTCTCCGACCAGGGGCGTGAACTGGCGGTGTTGTTCGAGAAGGCGTCCAAGGAAAGCAAGTTGGCTCCGTTGGGAGAGAACCGGATTGTTCAAATCCGTTCAAGGATCGGCCAACCCAAGCCCAGCGGCGTTCTCAACACCTGGCCATGGTTTGAGAACCGCGGGCCCAACTCCCTGCTGCTGCTCATGGGCAAGGAAAAAGTGGGCGGTTCCGGTTCGATCCTCGACTGGCTGCTCACCGAACAGGCGCCTGTCCTTGTTGAACCGCTGGTCAAGTTTCTCAAGCCGGTGACCTATCTTTTCCACCCGGAAGCCCGATTCACCCACAGAATTTATCTTTTGGCAGTGATCCTTTCCACGCTTCTGGTGTGGTCGTTCTTCGGAGGAGCCATCACGCGGATGGCGGCCATGGAATTGGCGCGCCATGAGTCGGTCCAGATGACCGAGGCCGTCAAGTTTTCGCGCTCTCGGGTGAAGGACCTGATCGTGGCCCCGCTGGTGCCGCTTTTGCTCGTGGCCGGAATGATGGTCATGTCCACGGTGTTCGGACTCTTCTACATGATTCCCGTTTTGGGTGACATCCTGTTGGGCGGACTTGCCTGGTGCTTCCCGCTGCTGGCCGGATTGGCGATGACCTTCCTCCTGGTCGGGCTGATCAGTTGGCCAATCATGGTCGCCATTGTTGGAACCGACTCCGAGGATTATGTGCAAGCCACGGCTCGGGGCATCAGCTACCTCTATCAGCGACCTCGTTCGATCTTCATGTACTCCGTGGGCGCGTTGCTCCTGGGCGCGGCATCCATCTTCACCGTGGGCGTGTTTTCCTCGATGAGCGTTTACCTCGCCAAGTGGAGTGTCTCCCAAACTCCTGGCCTTGATTACGCCACGGGCGGCGCCAAGCCCGCGTCGCTGTTTGTCACGGCACCCACGACATTCGGATGGCGGGCGTTGCTGTTGGATGGCGCCACGGTCGAATCCGGCGCTCCCGTTGTCATCAACGGCAAGGTGGATGAAAGCCGGCTCAAGGCTTTTTCCAAGAAAACGGGAATAGGCTTCGCCGCTTCCATCCTCAACAGCGCCTGGTTGTTTGGCGCCGTGCTGCTTGTCGTTGGGTTTGGCTACTCGTTCTTTTGGTCTTCCGTGACGGCCCTGTACCTTTGGCTGAGGCATGACATCGACGGCCTGGAGACCTCCGAAGTGTATCTCGAGGACGAGGATTTCAATGCCCCGCCCGCCGCGGCCACGACTTCGCCAGGCAATGCCCCGGCGGCATCCGCTTGTTCGGTTGCGGAATCCGCCAAGCCGGGAACCGTACCGCTGTCGGTAGTTGATGCGCCGGCCGTG
>JAGWVO010000444.1 GCA_018970845.1 Planctomycetota bacterium | reverse complement strand
TCTGCTGCCGCGACTGCATTCAATGTGCCCTTGAATTTATCGGGCGAAACGAGCACCCGCAATGATGATGACCGCGGAAGGCAATCCCGTTTTTCGGCCCCATTTGTCCTGTTGCCGTCGGAGGGGGGAAGCCGGTCGCTCATCGCAGATTGATGAATCCGCCGTCGATGTCATAGGCGGATCCCGTAACGAAGGCGGCCTCATCGGAGGCCAGGAAGGCCACCAGCGCGGCCACTTCTTCGGGCCTGCCCATACGGCCGAGTGGTTGGCCTGCGGCCAATTTGGTGAACATTTCCTCTTCTCTGCCGGGATAGTTTTTGGCAAGGAATCCGTCAACGAAAGGCGTGTGAACCCGCGCGGGGCAAACGCAGTTGCACCGAATGCCCCTACCCACGAAGTCCTTGGCCACCGAAAGCGTCATGGCCAGCACCGCGCCTTTGGTCATGCTGTAGGCGAAGCGGTCAGCCAGTGCGATCTTCGAGGCGATCGAGGCAAGATTCAAGATGCTTCCACCGCCATTTTTCTCCATCAGGGGCACGCCGAAATGCAGGCAATGATAAACCCCACGGACATTGATGCGGTAGAGCCGGTCGAGGTCCTCCGGTTGTGTGTCGAGAAGATGGCCCACATGCGCCACGCCGGCGTTGTTCACCAGCACATCGAGCCGATCCAGCTGCGTGAACGCGGCGCGCACGGAATCGGTGTCCCCCACATCGAAAGCCAAAACCCGGGCGCGCCCCCCGGCCTCCTCAAGCAGACGCCGTGTTTCCTCCCCGGCTGCGGCAGACACATCCATCACCGCCACCTCGGCCCCCTCCGAGGCGAGACGTAGCGCGATCGCGCGTCCGATGCCGGATCCTGCTCCCGTCACAGCGGCTAATTTTCCTTCGAATCTTTTCATAAAAATGTTGTGCCAACCTTCAACAGCAAGTGGGGATCGGCGTGATTTCGGGAGGTTCACACCGCGAAACCGGCGTGAGGGTTGCATTGATTTGATTCATAATTCAAGAAATGGCGTCTGTCCGAGCGTGAGGTGTCATGGCGTGAGCAAGACCTTGATGACTCCCTCGCGGCGCGAGCGGGAAATCTCGATGGCCTCGGCGAAGTCGGCCAGTGCCAGTCGATGAGTGATGATGCGGTCCGTGCGGATCAGGCCGCGTTGGTGCAAGGAAATGCATTCCGGCCACATTCCCGGGGCGCCAAGGCTTCCTTGGACCGAGATTTCCTGAACGACCAGCGGGTCGAAATTCACATCGCAAATCTCGCCCGCAAAAAGTCCCGTCATCGCCACGCGGGCACCAGGCGCGACCACGGAGGCAATCGTCGGCCAGACGGATTTCCGCCCCACCGCCTCGATCACGGCATCCACCATTTCTCCATTTGTCAAATCCCGCACCCGCTCCCCGACATCCCCCTTGCGGAAGTCAACAACCGCATCGGCACCGAGTTCGAGTCCGGCCTGAAGGCGAAAATCGCTGTCCCCGACGAGAATGATCTGCCTTGCTCCATAGGCGCGGGCCACCTGCACCGCGAAGAGGCCGATCGGCCCGGGCCCTATCACAGCCACGCGGTCGGCGGGTGTGATCCGGGTTTTCCTCGCGGGATTCACGGCGATGCCGGTGGGCTCGATGAACGCGGCCTGTTCGAAGGAGAGCCCCTCGACCTTGTGCAGGAAATGTTGCGGGTAGCTGATGAGCTCGGCCATGCCGCCAGGCTGGCCGAGGAGGCCGGTTTCACGGCGGTTGACGCAAAGATTGTAACTTCCCTTCAAACACCGCTTGCACTTGCGGCACCCGATCGAACACTCGCCGACCACCGCGTCCCCGGGGCGGAATGCGGTTACATTCGCGCCAGTCTCGACGACCTCGCCGCTCCATTCGTGGCCCGGAATGAAGGGATACTTCGTCATCCCGGAGGTGATATAGAACATCGTTCCCTCGAAGAGTTCGACATCCGTGCCGCAGATGGCGACGGCCTTGACTTTAACCAGGACATCGTCCGGACCGGGTTTGGGTTCGGGGATTTCCTCGTAGCGGGCATCGCGGGGCCCGTGAATTCGTATGGCTTTCATGGGTGATCAGGGTTTGTGGAGCTTTCGATCGCGGCGGTCCGCCCAGAAACGCTCGATCTCTTCGAGCGTTTTTCCTTTGGTTTCGGGGACGAATCGCCAGATGAAGAGGAGGGAACATGCGCTCAAAAGGCCAAACAGCAGAAAGACACCCTCGTTGATGGATGCCAGCAGGGAGGGAAAGAATTGCGAGATGAGGAAACTCGCCGACCACATGAAAAAAACGGCCACCGAGGCACAGCGGCCACGGATCCGGTTGGGAAAAATCTCCGAGATCAAGACCCAAACGATCGGGCCCATTGCAATCGAGAACATAGCGACATAGGCAACGACCCAGAAAAGAACACGGTATTCCTGGAACCCGCCACCACCCTTGGCCGAATAATCAAAAAACAAAGCCACCAGCGAAACCGCCATCCCCGCGGTGGAGACGAGCAACAAAGGCTTGCGTCCAACCCGATCCACCAGAAGCAAACCGAGGATCGTGAAAACCACCATAACCAGAGAGATCGTGATCATATGGCCAATCGCCGAGGCACTTTCCACTCCGGCATGCGAAAAAATCCGGGGAGCGTAATACATCACGGCATTGATGCCGGTTCCGTGTTGAATGACGGCCAGGATCACCCCGATCAGCAGCACGGGCCGATAAGCCGGACCCAGGATTTCATTCCATCCAGCCTTTCTTTGTTCCATGGCCTGGCGTATCTCCTCACGAATCGCCGCGGCCCGCTCGGGGGAATTCAATCTCAAGAGCACCTGGAGGCAACCTTCGTCATTGCCGGACTTCAGCAACCAACGCGGGCTTTCCGGTATGGTCGGAATCAACAACAGAAAAACCAACGCGGGGATGGCGCCAGAGCCGAACATCCACCGCCACCCGTGCATCACATTCCACTCGTGTTCAAAGCCCCCGGCAATGAAGGAATTCACGGTGTAAACGCAAACCATGCCGGTCAAAATGGCGATCTGGTTGAGAGAAA
>JAGWVO010000443.1 GCA_018970845.1 Planctomycetota bacterium | reverse complement strand
CCACCCGCGCCTTCAAGCCCATCGCGCAGCCAGTTGCGGATGGTCATCTCGATATGCGGGTTGATGCCCGTCGCGAACTCGGTTGCCCAATCCGCCGCGTCCGCCAAGTCCTGAGCGAAGGGGAGACCCTTGAGGCCGGCGGCCATGACGAGAGCGCCGAGCATCATCGCCGATGCGGTCTTCCCCGCAGCCCCTTCATGGCGAAGCTGGCGGTTCAGCAGCGAGATGTAGTTGCCCGTGAACTTCTTGAACTGAGTGAGCGGGGCGCCGATGCCTCGGGTAATTTCGGGCGCGTTGATCTTGCCGCCTTGGAACTGCGTCTCAAGGATCGCCCACTTCGCCAGGTTCTCGGGCGTAACCTTGTCCCCAAATTGCTCCTGGAAAAGCTGGTTGTCCTTGTAGACCTTCTTGGCTTTCTCAAGCGCGGCCGGCTGGAGTGCAAGGCGATAGGCCGTGAGTCCAGCAATCGCGCGGTTCGTCACTTCCGCCGCGCCGAACAGGGATGCCCCGGCCTCGTATGCCTTCTGCGCCATCTTCGCCATCGGGCGGAAGGCCGGCGACTTGCCGATGTTGAGGCCCAGCATGTCGGATGTGACTTGAGCCTGAAGGGTCCCGTCGCGCTCCCACTCTTTCAGCAGCGCCTTTTCCTTTTCAGGAAGGCGGAGGTTGTCGATATTGAGGACGATCTTCCCGTTCTCGGTTCCCCAGTTCTTCTTGGAGAACATCATCTTGTCGGGGCGGAGGATCTGAGTGGCGATGCGGTTGGTCTCCAGCATCGCCCGCGCCATGCCGCCCCACTTGCCGATCACGGGGATGGTGACGAGCGGGGTCTGGGTCAGGTTGACCGCAGCCGAAGCGGGAGAAGCCCACAGCCACCAGAGGAACCCGGCCTTGCGGAGACCGGCAAAATCGCCGCCGGGATCGTCAACGGACTGAAGCCACTTCTCGGCGAAGCGACGGACAGAGGGAGAGCCTTCGGGCGCGGACTTCTTGCCCTTGCTGTCCGTCTCTCCCTCGATCAAACGCTGACGCGCTTTCCCCACCTCGTTCCGATACTCGATCATCGGAAGGACGCGGGCGGTGTGGTGAAGGTACTCCGTCACCATGCGGTCGAAGTCGGTCGAGAAGCCGGGGACGTTGGCGGACTTCTGGCGGAAGCCTGCCTTGCGCTTGTCCTTCACCTGATTAAGGAACTCGTTGTAGAGCGTGTTCCTGAGTTCAGGGTTCTTGTTCGCCAATCCCGAGACGAGCTTTTCCAGAGCGGGGATGGACAGTTCCTCGGCCCCCACCTCGGAGATGTACCGAGGCTCCATCACGTCCCCGGTGTCCTTGAACCGCGCCTTCAGTTCCTTGACGCGCTGAGTGACTGCCTTGGTGTAGTCGCCTTCAGTGAACCTGCGCCCCTTGATCTGCTTGCCGAGCGTGTCGGTGTCCACGAACTCGACGTGCAGCGGTTCGAGCTTGCCGCCGAGATCGCCGGCAGACAGCTTCATCTCCTTCGTCGCCTTCGGCATGACCGTGATCATCACGTCGCCGCGACGCTGGAACGGGATGTACCCTGCCCGCTCCTGATCCTGCATCGCCATCATCAGGTCGAGCGCGGTCTGTGCCGTCTCGGGCTTGCTCGATGCCTCAAGGAATTTCTTGGCTGCCTCGGGCGAGCGAGCGGCCTTCCTCAGTTCCGCAAGGTCCCCGTCATATCCGGCGTTGCGAACAACAGCGTCCCCGTACCGGCGCCACACGTTCTGCATCGTCGCCTTGAGGGCGAAGAACGCTTCGGTCTCTTCCTTGGATAGCTTGATCGTCTCGCCGGCCCCGACGAATGGCTTGCCCGTGTCCGGGTTGATGACAGCCTGATCGCCGTTCTTGATGACCAGCCGCCCACCGGAGGGGACGATGTTCCTGCCCTGCAAGCGAGCGAGCACGGCAGCCTTGTAGACCTGATCGCGCGACGGCTTGGTCAGCGCGCCGACCGGCTTCATCTGCCAGAAGAAGTCACGGTAGTTGCGGGTCTGCGCCTCCTCCCGCTTCTCGACCGGCTTGAACAGCTTGGCGAACGGGCGGTCGTGCATCGCCAGCGTGCGGGGGAAGGTGATCTTGGCCTCCGGTACGGCCAAGTCCTTCATCCGCATCTTGGGCTGCGGCCGGAAGTCCAGCATCTCCGTCTGGCGGTCGATGTCCTTCGGCGGCTTTCCGGGAGGAAGCTTCTCGGAATACGCCTTGGCCGTCGCCTCGACTTCGGCAGCACGGCGGAGCGCCATGCCCTCTACGGCATCGTTGGTCTGTCGCTTGTCTGCAACGGCCTCTTCGGCCTTCCGCTTGGACGTGTATACCCCAAGGGGCTCGCCGTCTTTGGCAGTCGCCGCATAGGCACCCTCGGGAGTCTTTACGATAGCGCTCGCCTCAGCGCCGCGCCGCCGCACCCTTTTGATCGCAGTCGGGTCAAAAACAACGTATCCGCGGTCTTCGGGGCCAGCCGCTCCCACATGTCTAACGCCGGGAATGCCGGCCTCCGCCAGTTCCTTTGCTAGGGGCTCCGGGCTGGTATCACCGTAACGAGGATTGGTGAGCGACTTAAACCAGTCGCCCGCAGGCTTTGACCATTCGTCGGCTTGCACCAGGCCGGTCTTATCCAAAGCGGCAACAACCGACGCGTCCTGTTGTTCTAGCGGCTTGTCCCAGTCAAGAAACGACCGCTCCGGCCGATTGATTTCGACCTCATACACATGGCCGGTCTCGCTCTTCTCGCGTTCGGTAGGGAAAATGCCTTTGCCCCGCCGACCCGCATACTTCTCGGCGACAGCCGCATCACCGGCAAGGTTGATCCCGTGGCCAAAAAATGCCGCGCCGTTGTTGCTGCCAACCTTGGAAAAATCAAACTTATCGAATTGTTCGGGGGACCCGTGATACGCCACGAAGCTTTCTTCTTCCGTTTCTGAGCGGCGTGACCGCACCTCTTGCTCGCCCCTGTCCGCATCTTCCCATTCGCGAACCACTCGACGCAGTTCGCTGTCCGAGTAGTTCTTGGGATCAATGCCAAGTGTCGCCGCA
>JAGWVO010000442.1 GCA_018970845.1 Planctomycetota bacterium | reverse complement strand
ATTTACGAACCATGCCAGTTCGCCCCTCATTTCATTCAGGGCTCCCAAGCGTTTGATCATCGAGCCTGATTCCGCAGCTTGAGAGCCCCGAACGAAGTGAGGGGCGGTTTGATTACGCCTGGAGTCCCAACCTTGGCCTTGATATGCAATCCGCTGCGAGCGCCAGTCGCGGCGAACTCGGTTTCGATTTCCCAATGAATTTGAATCCTTCCACTGGCCCGGCAATGTGGCGTGCCCACCGGCGGGCGGGCAAGTCGGCTTGCGTCAACAGGCTTGGTTATGGCAAGCGTAAACAGGCATGAATTCATCTGGAACACTTGGCCGGAGCCGATCCCATGCGCCTGCTTCCTTTCTCATTGTTGGCCCTTGGCGCGATGGGCTGCGCCAACGCCCCCAGCAAGTCTCCCGCGCCCTCATCCACCTCGGCAAGCTTTGACATCTTCAAGAAACAGGTGAACCAGACGGCGCAAGCCGGTGGAAACCTGGTGCAGGCGGGCGCGCAGGACCTGCAAACCTCCGTCCAATCGCAGATGACGCAGATCGACAACCAGCAAAAGGCGCTTCAGGCCCA
This sequence comes from Planctomycetota bacterium, assembly GCA_018970845.1. Taxonomy (GTDB): domain Bacteria; phylum Planctomycetota; class Planctomycetia; order Gemmatales; family Gemmataceae; genus REEB421. The sequence continues at coordinate 2,489 of JAGWVO010000442.1, read as the reverse complement.
GCTCAACTCCACGGCGGGGGAAACCCGGGCCGCCCTTGAGCGCCGGTTGCAGGACATCCAGACACAGAAGCAGGCCATCCTCACACGCATGTCCGACGCCCAGCGCTCGGGTGCCGCGGGGCTTGAAAGCACCAAGCAGTCGATCAACGATTCCATCAACAGCCTGAGGCAGACGCTCGAGGCCCCGCTTCCCGGCCCCGCGCCCATCGCGCCGGCTTCCGGCGGCAATCGCCCCGGGTTCTGAACCACCAACACGGCCCGAAAGCCATTGGCCTCAGCGCGCGTCCCGCGCGATGAGGTCGCCCAGCCGCTTGGCCATTCCGGCGAGGTCCTCCACCAGCGCCCCGTCGGCAAGGGTGGCCTGATCCACCAGCAGCCGGGCGTTGTCAACCACCCGGGCATCAGACGAATCCGACTCGAACATCTTGCGAAGGGCGGCCACGGCGGGATGGGTGGCGTTCAGCTCGAGAATCCGCTTGGTCTTGGGACGGTCGGACTGTCCCATGCGGTCGAGCAGCCGTTCCAAGTGGCCCGACATTCCCCCGGCGGGCGTGACAAGGCAGGCTGGAGAATCAACCAGCCGGCTCGAAAGCCTCACATCCGACACCTCGCCAAGGCTTTTCTTGAGGTGCTCAAGCAGCGGGGCGAAGTCCCCGGGTTCGGCGGGAGGGGAAGCCACATCCTCGGCGGCCTTCTCCGAGTCGACGGAACGCAGGGACTTGCCCTTGTAGGTGGAAAGGGAAGGCAGGATGTACTCATCCACCGCGTCGGTCATGAACAGGACATCGCGGCCCTTGGCCCGGTAGGCCTCGAGCTTGGGCGAGGCCCGTAGCATCGCCTCGCTGTCGCCCGTGATGTAGTAGATGTCCTTCTGCTCCTCCGGCATCGCGGCGATGTAACGGTCGAGCGTGGTCTGCTCGCCGGCGGGAGTATTGAGGGAGTGGTATAGCTGCAATTCAGCGACCTTCTCACGGTTCTCCCAATCCTCCCGAACGCCCTCCTTGAGGACGGTGCCGAAGCCCTTGTAAAACTTCTGGAAACCGGGAAGGTCGCTTTCCCGAAGGTCACGCAGCGACTTGAACACCTCCTTCACGAGGTCCTTCCTGATGGCCTCGAGCGTGTCGTTGTGCTGGAGGATCTCGCGGGAGATGTTGAGAGGCAGGTCGGAGCAGTCGACAAGCCCGCTGACAAATCGCAGGTACCTGGGAAGCAGTTCCTTGCAATGCTCCATGATGAGGACGCGCTGGATGTACAGCCGCGGCCCATGTTCCCGCTCGGACATGTCGAACCAGAACGGCCGCTCCGCCGGTATGAACAGCAAAACCTTGTACTCGTGCCGCCCCTCGGCGGCATAGTGGATCACCCGGGCGGGCTTGGTCGGGTCATGGGTGATCTGCTGGTGGAACCCGGCATATTCCTCCTCGGTCACCTCGGATTTCGACCTGAGCCACAGGGCCTTCTGGGTGTTGATCTGGGTTTCGGTGCGAACGGGCTCGGCAGGCGCCTCCTTCTTGTCCCCTTCCTCGGCCGACTCGTCATCGTCGGCCTCGGGCACCTTGGTTTCAACCAGGTAGATCGGGGTCTCGAGGAAGTCGGAAAACTGCCGAACGATCTCACGGATCTCGAACGGGCTTGTGAATTCCTTCTTCTCGGAATCCTTCAGGTGCAGGATGACATCGGTGCCGCGACCGGCGCGGCTGGCCTTCTCCACCGTGAATTCGCCCTGCCCGTCGCTCACCCAGCGGGTGGCGGCGTCGGCCGGATCGCCCGCCTGCCGGGAGAGCACCTCGACCTTGTCGGCGATCATGTAGGAGGAATAGAACCCGACGCCGAACTGCCCGATCAGGTCGGGCCGGGACTTGTTCTCCCCGGCCTCGCGCACCTTCTCCAGGAACGCCTTGGTGCCCGAGCGGGCGACCGTTCCGAGGTTCTCGATCACCCCCTGCCGCGACATGCCAATGCCGTTGTCGCTGATCGTGAGGGTGCCCGAAGCCTCGTCGGGCGTGATGACGATCTTGAAATCCTTGTCGTCGCCGAGGAGTTCGCCCCGGTCGAGGGAGTCGAACCGCAGCTTGTGGATGGCATCGCTGGCATTGCTGACCAGCTCGCGCAACACGATCTTCTTGTTCGAATACAGCGAGTGGGTGATGAGGTGGAGCAGTTGCTTGAGTTCCGTCTTGAATTCCAGCGTCTCGGTTGCCATGGCCCTGTCGTTCTCCGGTCTCGTCCCAAATGGTTGCGCCCGGTGTCACCCGGGCGCATGGATAGCTGCCAGAATTATAGCGGGCCGGATCAGGGGAAAAGACCCCTGCGGGTCATTTCGCGGGCCACCTTTTGAACGCCCAGGGTAAGCGCCGCGGTGCGGTTGGATAGATTGCGGGACTTCGCCAGCGCCCTCACGCGGCCGAACGCGTCCAGCATCAGCTTGGCCAGGTTCTGGTTGACCTGCTCCTCGCTCCACATGAATTGCTGGAGGTCTTGCACCCACT
>JAGWVO010000441.1 GCA_018970845.1 Planctomycetota bacterium | reverse complement strand
ACGGGCGCCGTGACGCAACTCACCGACAAGAACGCGCTCACCGTGATCCTCGCGACCACGGGAGACACCACACTCATCGCCGGCGGAAACCTTATGGTCAAGGGATCCGTCAACGGGTCATTGAAGGCAACAGCATCGGGTAGCATAAGCGGATCAGGCAACCTGGCCACTTCGGGCGATTCGGATTTTTCCGCCATATTCCCCGGCAATATCTCGTTCACCAACCTCGCCTGCCTGGGCCAAATATCCGCCAACACCACCTCCGGAAACGCCACGATCATCAACAGTGGATCGATTCTCTTTTCAGGATCCGTTGTGGGTGTTTACTCCCTCAAGGCGCTGACGGGAGGCATCAGCGACTTCGGACCCGTCTCGGCAACGGGGGGACTCGTCCTTGAGGCACCCGGCCAGTCCAGGCTCGACCAAGACCTTTCCGGACCGGGCGGCATCACTTTCAAGGGCACGGGCACCCTTGTGATCACTGGAACCAACACCATCACTGGCCCCACCAATGTTCTCGGCGGCACCGTCATTTTGACCGGTGACCTGTCATCCAGCCCGATGACGGTTTCCGCGGGCACCTTCACAGGATCCGGCCCTGTCAAGTCGCTGACCGTCACAGGTGGAACGGCGAACCCAGACTTCAGTTTCTCAACCTCATCGCTTTCCGTCGGCAAGGCCGGCCGATTGGTCTTCCAAGTCGGCGGTATCCTCGCGGGTGTCAACCAGTCCGTCATTTCGGCAAGTTCCGTGTCGATCTCCGGCAAGCTCGCCATCGCCGCCAATCCGGCTTTCCGCACCGTCATGGGAAGCACCATCACCTTGGTAGACAACACGGGTGGCAGCAAGGTATTCGGGCAGTTCGCGGGACTGCCCGAGGGCGCCCAGGTTTTATTCAACGGAATGCGTTACTTCATCTCCTACCGGGGCGGTGCCGGTAAAAACGATGTCGTGCTCAATCGGCCGTCAATCGTCAGCGCCTCTGTCGCGAACAGGTTGATCAGCGTGCAGGACAAGGATGGCCCGACCCGCGCGAGCTTCCTGCCCTTTGGTCCGTTCCTGGGCAAGGTGACCATTTCCACCGGCGACATCAACGGGGACGGCGTTCCCGATATCCTCGCAGGGTCGGGAATCGGCAATCGTCCCCATGTGAGGGTCTTTAACGGCGTCGACCTGTCGAATGTGGCCTCCTTCTATGTTCTCGAATCATCGCTGATGGGTGAGGTTTCCGTCGCCGCCGGTGACATCAACGGGGATGGCCGGATGGACATCATCGCCGCCGCCGGCCGGGGCGACCCCGGCCTGGTTCGCGCTTATTCCGGAACCGACCTGACCATCATCAAGTCGTTCTTCCCGTTCGGCGCCGGCTACACCGGGGGAGTGGCCATCGCCGCTGGCGACTTCAACGGCGACGGCATCGCCGATATCGCCTGCGGAACGGGTGGACTGGTTCCAGCCCGGGTCAGGGTGTTCGACGGCGCCACGGGAGCGATGTTGCGAAACTGGACCCCGTTCGTTGGCTTCTCAGGTTCGGTGTCCGTTGCCGTGGGCGACTTCAACGGCGATGGCCGGGTTGACCTGATCGCCGGCGCAGGCGCCGGTGGCAGGCCTGATGTGGCGATTTTCAACGGCGCCACGGGCAGGCGCATCGGCAACTTCACGACATTCGGCGGCAATTACGGAGGCGGTGTTTCCGTCGCGGCGGTTGATTACTTCGGCACGGGGCGAAGCGAGGTTCTGGTCACCCCGCTGGCATTGAAATCGCTGCCTGTCCTGCGCGTCTACGGATTCCCGGGCTTCCGGCTGATTCGTGAGTTCGCCGCACTGCAGCAGTCGGGTGGCGCCTCAGTCGCCGGAGCCAACGGGCAAAGGTGAAAAATTCATGGGATACTCACGGCGAACGAACGCCATTTCCGCAGAATGACTGTGGAACAACAATCGTGAGTGGGCTTTCCCATGCTTGCCTTGATCGCTGCGACCTGCCAGTTCCTTTGCTGGCAGGCGAATCCTGACGCCGCGAAGCCGCGCTTTCCAGGGCCCGTCGAGGGCGGATACCTGCTGCCCAACGGCTGGACCGTAACCCCGGTCGGCCGGCAGGTGGAACTTTCCGACTTGCCGCTCAACATCATCGTGGATGGCGGCCGTGCGTTCGTCGCCACCAGCGGGTTCAACCGCCACGCGCTGTCCATAGTCGACCTCGCCTCGGCCAAGGTGACCGATGAGGCCACCGTCAGGCAAAGCTGGTTCGGACTGGCACGCGATGCCGCCACGGGCCGCGTCTGGTGGGCAGGCGGCGGGCACGGAAAACTTCATTCGTTCAGCACCAAGGATGGCAGGCTCAACCAGACCTCGTCCAAGGAAGGCATCGGCCTCACCGAGGGCGTTCGCCTGCCCACCATTGATCCGACCGCCGGATTCCGCAGCGGTGTGCTTCTGGAAAAAGGTGGAGCAACACTGGTCTCGCTCGACATCAACAAGGGACTCGCCCTGCGCGTCGAGGCGGAAAGCGGCAAGACGATCAGTTCGTCGACCATCGGGGGCCGACCCTACGATGTGATTTCCTCCCCCAACGGCAAGTTGCTGATGGTTTCCGACTGGGCCGGCAAGCGGGTGATTCTGCTCGACCCGGAAACCCTTGCACCGGCCGGCGCCATCGCCGTGGGAGACCACCCCAACCAGATGGTGGCTCATCCGAAGGACAACCGTGTCTTCGTGGCGTGCGCCAGCAGCAACAAGATTTCGGTGATCGACGCGCTCAGGGGAATCGTCGTGGAGGAGATCCACACGGCTCTGTTCCCCAAGGCGCCCGAAGGTTCAACCCCGTGCGCCCTGGCGCTCGACCCGTCAGGCAAGACCCTGTTCGTGGCCTGCGCCGACAACAACGCCGTCGCCGTGATCGACATCGAGCCCCGCGAGGACGGCAAGCCGGCCAGCGCCGTCAAGGGTTTCATTCCCACCGGTTGGTATCCCACGGCGCTCGCCGTGACGCCCGACGGCAAACAACTCCTCGTGGGCGTCGGCAAGGGCAACCAGAGCAAGCCCAACCCAAGGTTCACCGCCGAGCAGAAGAAAACGGCC
>JAGWVO010000440.1 GCA_018970845.1 Planctomycetota bacterium | reverse complement strand
GCGAGCAGCGTCCCGAGGGAGAGAGGGCCCTCAGGCGGGAGAAACCTGTTTGGGTATAAAGCGGATCCGGGCAGGAGACGCCACCGGCCAGCACGAGGTCGGCGCGGCCTCGCGACAGTTCGCCCATGCCCAGGGCCAGGGCGTAGTAGGTGCTGGCGCAGGCCGCGTCGAGGGTGAGGCAGGCGCCCCGGGCCCCCACCGACGCCGCAAGCGCCCTCGCGGGGGCGAACGCGGGGTTCACGGCATCGTCGCGCGGGTCGCCCGCGTCGCGGACAACGGCGCCGAGGGCCCCCAGGCCCGCGGAGGCTTCGCGCCTTTCACGCGCCATCGAGGTTTTCGTGGGCAGGGCGATGTGGCCCAACACCACGCCAAGCCGGGCCGGCGCGGGCAGCGACAGCCCCTTCACCGCCATGGCGCCGGCGCGCGCGGCCAGGGCGCAGCCGGGATCACCCGGCCCTTCGGGAAGTTCAGCCAGCAGGCAGGCCCGCGTCGACAGCACGCTGTCGGCCCGGGCGCCGGATGCGTCGTGGAGCGATTCCGGATCGGCGCCCCAGCGGGCCGCGGGCACCGGGCCGCTGGCCGATTCCCGGGCCAGCACCATCCGCCACAATCCGTGGGCGTCGACTCCGGGGGGGAACCATCCCCCCATGCCGACGATCGCGACGGGTTCCTGCCGTGCCGGGGCCATCGGGGGTTCTCAGGTCGCGCCGGCGGCGCGGAGTGTGGTGTGGCGGAACGCCCGGGCCAGCGACGGATCGATGGTGCATTCCAGGCCGCTCACGCGCGCCGAGGCGTTCCCCGAGGCGTCGAGGAATTCGGCGTCGGCCACGAGCGCGTGGTCGGTCGAGCGGGTCACGCGCATCACCAGGCGGCAACCCTCGGCGGGAAACCGGCCGAAAAGCTCGAGCCTTCCCAACCGCGAAGGCAGGCATCCGGCGTGGCCGCGTTCCTGCGCGCAGATGATCGCGGCCTGGAACAGGCCGTCCAAGGCCCAAGGGTCGATGATCCATCGTCCCCTGAGCGGATTCTCCATCATCCGGGCCGGACTGGGAGCGGGCAGCAGCCTGGCCACCATGCCGGCCGGCCCGGCGGCCTCGACGGACTCGATCACCCTCCATTGCGCGCCGTGGAACAGCCTCGACGGGTAGAGGTCTTCCGCGGCGAGGGGCTGGCCCGCCGGCCATTCCAGCAGGCCGCGGTGGTCGCTTCCGGGCTCGCCCATGGCAAAGGAGGCGCGGTAGCGGTCGAGTCCGGCGCGGTCGGAAGGGCAGCGCAGGGCCACGTCGACATGGTCGTCGGAACTTCCCCGGCTGACAGCCTCAAGGGCCGCCGATTCACCCCCGGCCAGCACGATCCCCTTGAGCACCTGGACATCGGTGACCGTGGCGACGGCCTGGCCCGGCCTGGCCAGCAGCGCCGTGTGCGCCATCCATTCCAGGGCGACGGCGAAGGGAAGAACCGCCCGGCCGTCGAGCACATGGCCCTCGAGGAAGGCGTGGGTGGACATCGCCAATGTCCGCGACCATTCGGGCCTCGCGCGCGCCGGGGCGGGCCCGGGCGGCTCGGCATCGGGCAGCCGGGAACCCGCGGCCACCACCAGCACCTCGGGCGGACCGTCGAGGGCAAGCTCCGCGGCGAGGAACGCCCCGCCGGCCGCGGGCTCGATGAGTCCCACGCCCTCGGAGTCGAACAGGCGGGCCAGGGCCGAATCCACCATGCCGCCTCGCCACGGGCCCCAGTCGATGGTGACCACGCGGCACCCGGGATGCCGGTGCGCCAGCGCCCGGCCAACGCAGGCAACGGCGGCGTTCGCCATGGCGTAGTCGAGCTGGCCGGCGCGGCCAAGCCGCCCCGTGATCGAGCCGAACAGCGCGATGGCTGAAAGTCCGGAGGCGGGAACCACCCGCAGGAGGTTTTCAAGCCCGGCGACCTTGGTGTTCCAGACGCGGGCCACCTCGGCGGCCGTCTTCGATTCGATCCGGGCATCGGCGAGCACGCCGGCGCCATGGACGATGGCGCGCGCGGGCCTGTCCGCCGACAGCCGGGGCGCCAGGGCCGCCGACAGCGACGCGGGGTCGGTGACATCGGCGGCGACATATTCGGCCGATGATCCGGCTTCCCTCAGCCGGGAAAGCGTGCGCTCCACCTCGCGCGAGGCCAGCAGGCGCGCCGCGCGCGTTCGCGCCGACGGCAGGGCCAGCCCCATCGCCAGAAACGCCCGCACCAGCGACGGCTCATCGGCAAGCGTGGCCAACTCCGCCGACCCCGCGTCGATCGGCGTGCGGCCCAGCAGGATGAACCGGAGCGGCATCACGCGCGCCATGCCGACGGCAACCTCGGTGGTCACGCCGCGTCCGCCGCCCGTCACCACGACCGTGTCGCCCGGATTCAAAGGCCAGCGCCCCGCGGGCGGTTCGCCGTTGTTCCTCAGAGCGGCCTTGACGAACCCGCCGGCGCCGAGCCCGATTTCAACGGGGGTGTCGGCGCGGCCAATGACCTCCGCGACCACCGACGCGTTGACGCCGGGTCCCCGATCAACCAGCCTCGCCACCACTCCGGGCCATTCACGGGCCGCCGTTTTCAAGGCGCCGGAGATCAGGCCCCTTTCGGGCATGTCGCCACCGGCGCCGCCCCAGGCCCCGTCGATTTCCACGACTCCGGCCAGCAGGGCCGCGCCCTTTCGCGCCGCTTCGGAAAGGCCCGCCCGCGCCGCCTGCAGCCAGCGGGTTGTCTCCCATGCCAGCGCGGAGGCGGGCATCGGGCCCGGCGCCAGCACCAGTCCATCAAAAGGCCCGGTCAACTGGCCGGGATCGGCGAGCATGTCGACCCGCCACCGCGTGGTCAGTTCCAGTTCCCGGGCCAGTTCGGGCTGATCACCGGCCAGGAGAACCCGCGAGCCCGGAGGCAGAAGGAGCGGCCCCGGGCCGGGTGTCCAGGGCTCGAAAATCAGCTCGTGGCGCTCCAATGTCGTTTTTTTTTCCGGGGTGGCGGGCGATTGCGGGGCCTGCGGGGCCGAGAGGTGCTGGGCGAGTTGCCTGAGGGTCCGGAGGGTTCCCATGAGGTCGGGGGTGACGGCCGGGG
>JAGWVO010000439.1 GCA_018970845.1 Planctomycetota bacterium | reverse complement strand
GCCCTTTCGTCCAGAAAATCGTGCTGGGAAGCGTCATCCTCGGCGCGGTGGTGATCGATCGGTGGAGGCAGGCGCTCCTGGCGCGAATCAACCAATGAAGCCATGGGCCATAATCGCGCTCGCCTGCTATAAAGCCGTTATTGATGTCAGCCGACATCCCAGGCGTTTCCGCCGGCCCTCCCCCGTCGGGAACCTCACCGCCTCGTTTCCCGGGAGTTTCGCTCGCCATGTCCATCACAACCTCGCCCGCCACCCGTGAGGCCCTTGCCCGGCAGGACCAGGAAATCAAAATGCTCGAGGATCTGCTCAGGCAGACCATCGAGCGGCTGGCCGGCCCGGAGGTTCTGGCCCGCTTCGACCGCGTGCGCGACGCCTCTGTGGCCCTTCGGAGCAAAGGGTCTCCCGAGGATGCGCGCTTTTTGCGGGAGTTCCTGGAATCGCTCGACATTTCGGCGCTCAGGGAACTCATTCGTGCATTCACGATTTATTTCGACCTCAACAACCTCGCCGAGCAGCACGCCCGCATCCGGGCCATCAGGCGCCGCATCCGCTCCCAGCATCCAAGCCCCATGGCCGAATCTTTCAGCGAGGCCGTTGTCAGGCTTCGGGAGAAGAAGTTCCCCGCCTCGGAACTGTCGAAACGGCTGGGAAAGCTGCACATCAGCCCCGTGTTCACGGCGCATCCCAGCGAGGCGCGCAGGCTCACGATCCTGGAAAAACTGGCCTCGATTTCCAACGAGATCGACAGGCTCGACTACCACGAGCTTCTTCCCGAGGAAACCGCCGCCACCATGGAGGCGATCCGCCAGCACATCGAGATTCTCTGGCTCACCGAATCGGTGAGGGCCGAGCGTCCCAAGGTAATCGACGAGGTGCGGCAAGGCCTGGAAGTGGTGGAAGGGAGCCTCTTCGATGTCGTTCCCAAGCTGTACAAGCTCATGGAAAATGCCCTCCGGGAAATCTATCCCGAGCATGAATGGAAAATTCCGGCCATCCTCCGCTTCGGTTCCTGGATCGGGGGCGACAGGGACGGCCATCCCGATGTGATTGCCACGGTCACCGCCGAGACCGTGGCGCTGCATCAGGCGACCATCATCAAGCATTACCGGGCGCAGGTTCTAGAACTCGGAAAGCACCTCAGCCATTCGGGCAAAAGGATATCCCTTGGCCAGCGGTTCATGGATGACCTTAGGCAGGAGGCCGGTTTGCTGGGATTGCCGGATAACCGCCTGCAGCGCGAGCCTTTAAGGCAAAAATGCCGGCATGTGGCCAGGAAACTGGAACTCACCCTCGCCAGGCTCGAGGAGCCTCGGCCCGGCTGGACCGATTCGCCCAAGCAAGCGCCCCCGACCGTCTACACCGACCCCAACCGGCTCAAGGCCGACCTCGAGGCGATCCGAAGCGAATTGGCCACCAACCAGGCCACGGCGGCCGCGGCGATGCTCGACCAACTCATTCGCAAGGTGGATGTCTTCGGCCTTCACCTCCTCACGCTCGACATCAGGCAACATGCCGACAGGCATCGTTCGGCGATCGCCGAAATCCTGGCGCATGCCGGAATTGAACGCGATTACGAGAAACTCGGGCCCGAGGAAAAACTCACCCTCCTGGCCGACCAGCTCACCCTTCCCCGGCCCGTGATCCCGGCGCACCTCGTGTTTTCAGCGCCGACCAACGAGGTCATCGAGACATTCCGAACCGTCAGCGCCATCCTCGAGCACCAATGCCCCGAGGCGATCGAGAACTGCATCATCAGCGGCACGGGCGATGCCGCCCACCTTCTGGAAGTGCTGCTGCTGGCGCGCGAGGCAAGGCTTTTCAGGCCTTCCGAGGGGATCAGCCGGATCAACATCATTCCCCTGTTTGAAACACTCGAGGCCCTGAGGCAGGGACGGGAAATCCTCCAAAGGCTCATGGATGTCCCCTCGTGGCGGGAGCATGTCGTCCTGCGAGGCGACCTCCAGGAGGTGATGATCGGCTATTCCGACAGCAACAAGGAAAGCGGTTTCGTGCAATCGGCCTGGGCACTGCACGAGATCCAGCGCGACCTCGCCGAGTTCGGCAGGGAAAACGGCATCAGCATCCGGATCTTCCATGGCCGGGGCGGTTCCGTCGGCCGGGGAGGCGGGCCGGCCAACCATGCGATCCTTGCCCAGCCGCCCGGCGCCGTGAACGGTTCCCTCAGGATCACCGAGCAGGGCGAGGTCATCGCCGACCGCTACGGGCACAAGGCCATCGCCATGCGGCACCTCGACCAGGTGGCCAACGCCGTGCTCCGGGCCAGTTTGGGACTCGACCACGGGAAGGTGGAACATGCCTGGGAGGCGCTGATGGACCGGCTCGCCTCGGCGGCGCGCAACCATTACCGCGATCTGGTTTATTCCAATCCCGACTTCCTCTCGTACTTCACGCAGGCGACGCCCATCAGCGAGATATCACAGCTTCGGCTTGGATCGAGGCCGGCCAAGCGCGGCACCACCACCTCGATCGAGCAGCTCAGGGCCATCCCCTGGGTCTTCTCGTGGATGCAGTCCCGGCACACCCTTCCCGGATGGTTCGGCCTGGGCACCGCCCTGGCGGGAGCGATCGCAGAATCGCCCGAAAACCTTCCCACCCTCAAGCGGATGTACTCCGCCTGGCCATTCTTCCACGCTCTCATCGACAACGCGCAGATGATCCTCGCCAAGGCCGACATGAACATCGCGAGGCTCTACGCCGACCTGGTGCCCGATGCCGGCATCGCCGGCCGGATCTTCGGCGCCATCGAATCGGAATATCAGCGGGCCGTGGCAGGCCTCTGCTCCATCACGGGCCAGTCGGCCCTCCTGGACAACATGCCGATCCTCAGGGATTCCATCGGACGCAGGAATCCCTACGTCGATCCGCTGAGCCTCATCCAACTTGTGCTTCTGAGAAGGATTCGCGAAGGGGGAGCGGACAAAACCGCCCTCCTGGAGGCGGTGCTGGAAAGCATCAACGGTATCGCCTCGGGGCTGAAAAACACCGGCTGATCAGGCGAAGATCGACCGGATCACCCGGCCGCCCTCCACCAGCGAGACCTCGCGACCGAGGCTGTCGGTGATTCGTGTCTCCGAA
>JAGWVO010000438.1 GCA_018970845.1 Planctomycetota bacterium | reverse complement strand
GCTGCGCGACGCGGCGGGCGAGGGGGCGTGGCCGTATTACCGGGCGCTGGCGCTGCTGCGCGCGGCGTCGTCGAGCCCCTGGGCCGTCGCCGAGGCGCTGCGCGGGCAGGCCGCCGGGGCCCCCGGCCCGGCCGACGCCGGGCCCGGCGAAGGCGACGACGAAGCCGCCGCCGAACTCGACGACCTGCACGACCGCGCCGAGTCTCCCGGCGACTCTCCGCTGGCGTCCCCGGCGCCGGCGCCCGGGGCGCTGGCCGTGAGGCTGTTCGCGCTCGCCGGCCAGGCGATGGCGCTCGCCGAGGCCGGGCACGACACCAAGTTCGAGGCGCTGGCCGCCGAGCTGAAGGCGCTCCTGAGGGACGGCTTCCAGCCGATCGTCTTCTGCCGCTACCTCAAGACGGCCAGCTACCTCGAGGAGAGGCTGAGGGGCGTGTTCCCCGACGCGGCGGTGGCGGCGGTGACGGGCGCCGAGCCCCCGGAAGACCGCGTCCGCCGGGCCGAGGCGCTCGGCCGCAACGAAAGGCGCGTCCTCGTGGCCACCCCCTGCCTGGCCGAGGGGGTGAACCTGCAGCACCTGTTCTCCGCCGTGGTGCTGTACGACCTCGCCTGGAACCCCAACAGCCACGAGCAGGCGTTCGGCCGGGTCGACCGGTTCGGGCAGTCGGCCAAGGTGGTGCGCGTGGCGGTGGTGGTGGGCGAGGGGCACCCGGTGGACGAGCATGTGTCGCGGGTGCTGTACGACAAGGACGCGACGCTGCGCGAGACGCTGGGGGTGACGCACTTCCTGCCGGACATGTCGGAGGTGGTGTCGGGGTTCATGGCGCGTGAGCTGGAATACAAGGAGGGCCAGCGGGAGTTCGCGACGGAGGATTTCGTGGCGGACACCTGGCGCGACGCGCGGGAACGCGAAAGCCGGGTGCGCACGCTGTTCGCGCAGGTACGCGGCGAGACGATGCGGCACCTGGAGGCGTTCACGGGGGAGATCGGGCAGGCGCGGGCGGCGCTGGGCGGCCGGGAACTGGCGCCGAGGCTGTTCCTGGCGGCGTGCCGGGCGGCGGGGGCGCAGGTGACGGTGGCCGAGCGCGGCGCCTGGACGGTGCGCCCGCAGGGGATTCCGCTGCCGGTGCGCGACGACCTGGGCCTGCTGGGCCCGCGGGGCGAGGTGGTCGACAGCTTCACGGTGGCGTTCGACGAGGGCGTGGCGGCCGACCACAGGCTGCACCGCACGCACGACATGATCCAGCGGCTGGCGTCGCACCTGGTGGAGCGGGCGCTGGCGTCGCCTCCGTCGGGCCCGGCGCGCCGGTGCGGGGCGATCGCCACCCGGGCGGTGGGCACGCTGAGCGCGCTGGCCCAGGTGCGGGCGAGGTTCGAGCTGGCCGGGGGCGCCGAGCCGATCTTGGCCGAGGAGATCATCACGGTGGGCTGGCGCGGATTCGCGGACAAGCCGGAGTGGCTTTCCGATGACGAGGCCGGGGCGCTGCTCGCGGCGGAGCCGGCGGCGAACCTGAACCCCGACCTGGCCCGGAAGATGCTCGCGAGGCAGCTTTCGGGCCTGGGGGCCGTCTCCGCGCGGGCGATGGAACTGGCCGCCCTGCGCGCCGAGGCGCTCGGCGAGGCCCACCGCCGCGTCCGCCAGGCGGCGCCCCGGCCCGGCTCGGCGCGCGCCGCCAGGCTCGAGGCCCGCGTGCGCGGCGAACCCGAACTGCTGGCCATCACCCTCTTCTTCCCCGCGGACTGACCCATGCCACTGGCCACCCCGTTTCCGGGCCTCGTCGTCGAGGGGGCGTTCTTCCCCCCCGACGCCATCGAGGCGCTCGCCCCCCGCGTGGCCCTGGCGCCTGGAAAACGCAAGGACAAGGCCGCCGCCTTCCTTCCCGGCTTCCTCGACCCCGCCAGCTACGCCCTGCCCCCCGGCATCGACATCGACGAGAAGGCCCAGCACGAGTTCTCGGTGCTGAAAAAAGCCTGGCGCGAGTTCGACCGCCACCGCGAGAACAGCACCGGCAACTGGACCCGGCACCTGATCGCCTCGCTGGGCTACGGCATGCCCAACCCCGTTGACGGGCTCGAGGCCGGCGGGCGGACCTTCCCCATCCGCCACATCGCCCCGCCCGTGCCGCTTCACATGGTGCCCCACGGCCGCGACCTCGACGCCAGGGCCGGAACCGAGCCTTCGCCCCACGCCCTGCTGCAGGAATACCTCAACCGCGCCCCCGGCAGCCTGTACGGCATCGCCACCAACGGGCTGCGCCTCAGGCTCCTGCGCGACAATGTGCGCCTCGTGCGCCAGGCCTACATGGAGTTCGACATCGAGGCCGTCTTCCAGGAGGACCAGTACGCCACATTCGCCATCCTCTACCGGCTGGCGCACGCCTCGCGGTTCGCCCCGCGCGCCGGCTCGGCCGACCCCGCCACCTGCCTGTTCGAGCAGGCCGCCGCCCACGCCTCATCCACCGCCATCCGCGCGCTGGAAACGCTGCGCGGCAACATCGAGCAGGCCCTCAAGGAACTTGGCACCGGGTTTTTGCGCCACGGCCCGCTGCGCCAAAGGCTCCGCGACGGCGCCCTGGGCCGCCGCGACTACCACCAGCAGCTCGTGCGCATGCTCTACAGGCTGCTGTTTTTGTTCATCGCCGAGGACCGCGGGCTGCTGCACCCCGACACCGCCGACGCCGAGGCCCGCCAGCGCTACGAGCGCGGCTACTCGATGCGGCGCGTGCGCGCCCTGGCCATGGCCATCAAGGGCAGCGAACGCCACCACGACATCTTCGAAAGCACCCGCGTGGCGCTGGGCGTGCTGGGCGCCTCATCTGTTAAGAGCCCTGAACGAAGTGAAGGGCGTATTGAGGAGACGCAATTTAAGAGCCCTGAACGAAGTGAGGGGCGTATTGAACAAAGTGACGGGCGCACGGAGGAGTTGCCCCTCACTTCGTTCAGGGCTCTTAACAATGCGAACCACCCCCTCGGCCTGGTTCCGCTCGGCTCGCTGTTCCGGCCCGAACTCACTCCCGACCTCAACGACGCGCCGTTGCCCAACGCCGACTACCTCGCCGCCATCCGCGCCCTCGTCACCACCACCGACGCCACCGGCCAGCGCCGCA
>JAGWVO010000437.1 GCA_018970845.1 Planctomycetota bacterium | reverse complement strand
GGCTGTGATAAACCTCGTATCCGAGCTCACCAAAAGCCGCCAGGATGCGGCGCAGCGTGATGGTGGCCGGATGAAGGCCGCCGGAGGTGACCGGCCGGCCCGGCAGGGTGTGATCGATCCTTTCGCTGGCGATGGAGTTTTCCAAGGCGCGCTCGCGGGCCGCGGCCTCGGCGTTGCCAAAGGCAGCTGCCAAAGCTTCCTTGAGCTTGTTGACAGCCTGTCCGTAACCCTTTCGCTCGGGTGGCGGAAGTTCGGGCAGTTTTTTGAGGGCCAGCGGAACGAGACCGGTCTTGCCAAACCAGCGGAGGTTCCAAGCCGCCAAGGCAGCGTCATCGGCCGCCTGGGCGAGTTCGGACCTGCCTTGGGCCTCGAGTTGTTCCAGTTCGCCCATGGCGAGCGTCAGGCCTTCTTGGCGATGGTCTTCTTGACCAAATCGACCACGGCGGTGAACGCCTCGGGATCGTGGATCGCCAATTCAGACAACGACTTGCGGTCGAGGCTGATGCGGGCGGCGACCAAGCCGGCGATGAGTTCGCTGTAGCGAAGGCCCCTCATCCGGCATGCCGCGTTGATGCGGACGATCCAAAGCCGTCGGAACTGGCGCTTGCGTACGCGACGATCACGATAGGCGTAAGCCCGGGCCCGCATGAGGGCCACGGCCGATTGGCGATAGAGGCGGTGACGGCCGGCGCGGAAGCCCTTGGTGAGGCGACGCAACCGGGCCCGCTTGCGAAGGACTGTCTTGCCACTGCGAGCGCGCATGATGAACCTCGATGCGAAAAGCGTGAACGGATGGTGTTGTCAGGTGTGGGAATAGTT
This sequence comes from Planctomycetota bacterium, assembly GCA_018970845.1. Taxonomy (GTDB): domain Bacteria; phylum Planctomycetota; class Planctomycetia; order Gemmatales; family Gemmataceae; genus REEB421. Next base: position 2,292 of record JAGWVO010000437.1, on the reverse strand, counting down.
CAGCTGGAGCCAAGCATCATGCGGACATACTTCTTGGCCAGCACGCCGCCGCTGGTGATCGGGCTGCGAAGCCCCATCTTCCGCTTGCCGGACTTGTGGCTGTTGAGGTGCTTCTTGCCGGCCTGCAGGCGCTTGAGCTTGCCCGTGGCTGTAACCCTGAAGCGCTTCCGCGAGGCCTTGTGACTCTTGTGCTTGGGCATGGCCCACCTGTCCCATGACGCCTGTTGACGCGACTTCGCAGCCGCGATCGCTTGTCGAAACCATGACTATACCAGCGGGCCGCCGACTGGTGAAGGGGGAATGCCCGTCCAGACCACTTGCGGATCGGCGACGCCGGGTGTCCAATGATTCCTGATCAGTTTTACCTCTCCGCCGGAGTTCATCCATGCGCGTCGGTTTTTGGGCCCTCCTCGCTTTTTCCACGGCTTCGCTTTCATTGGCGCAAGGCCAGGATTTCAAGTCGATCTTCAACGGCAAAGACCTTGAGGGCTGGGAAGGCAATCCCAAGTTGTGGAGTGTCAAGGACGGCGCCATCACCGGGGTGACGGGGAATGATCCCGACAACAAGCTCAAGCACAACACCTTCCTCGTCTGGAAGGGAGGAGAGGTTTCCGACTTCGAACTCCGCTTCCAATACAAGATGGTTGGCGGAAACTCGGGCGTGCAGTACCGCAGCAAGTTGATGGGACAGGGCGAATTCGGGCCGCGAGTCGGCGGTTACCAGGCCGACTTCGAGGCTGGAACCACATACAGTGGAATCCTTTACGACGAGGGAGGCATCGCTGGCGGCCGGGGAATCATGTGTGGCCGGGGCGAGAAGGTGAAATGGAACGCCGAGAACAAGAAAGAATCGCTCGGAAAAACGGAAAAGTCCTCGGCGGAGATTCAGGCCTCCATCAAGAAGGAAGGCTGGAACGAGTATGTGATCGTCGCCAAGGGCAACAAACTCACCCACTCCATCAACGGAAATGTCACCGCCGAGGTCACCGATGAGTCACCCAAGGCGCTCAAGAAGGGGATTCTTGCGCTGCAGATCCATGTCGGCCCCCCAATGACCGTCCAGTTCAAGGACATCATGATCAAGGAATTGAAATAGCCGAACATTGCCCCCGAACCCCGCACGACCTAGGCGGGGTTCGCCACTTGAATGCGGGGGTATCAAGTTGGAACGAGCTTCACTTCCCGGTTTGAATCATGACCAGTTTTCGCAATTTTGGAGTCATGCGATGAACCTGCCTCGCGCGCTGATCCTCGCTGCCGCCATCGCTTGCAGCGCCACGCTGGTCGTGGCCCAACAGGGCAAGGGCAAAAAGAAAAAGGAAGAGCCTTTTGTCGGGGGCAAGGAGATCACGGCCACGCCGGCGGAAAAGCTCAAGGTGAAGCCGGGCTTCGTGGCTGAATTGCTTTACTCGGTGCCCAAGGACAAGCAGGGGTCATGGGTGAACCTGTGCGTGGATCCCAAGGGGAGGCTGATTGTTTCCGACCAGTACGGATCGCTTTACCGGGTGACTCCGGGCAAAGGCGCCGCCGACACCAAGGTCGAACCGATTCCCGCGGAAATCGGCGAAGCCCAAGGCCTTCTGTGGGCCTTCGACTCCCTCTATGTGGTGGTGAACCGAGGCAAGCAGTTCTCCAGCGGCCTCTACAAGGTGACCGACTCGAACAACGACGATGTCCTCGACAAAGTCGAGTTGCTCAAGCCGATCACCGGCGGCGCCGGTGAGCATGGCCCACACGCCGTTCTGCTTACCCCCGACGGCAAGTCGCTCGTGGTGGTCTGCGGCAACCAAACCAAATTGATGGAGTACGACACCACCAAGGTGCCTCCGCACTGGGGCGAAGACCATCTGCTACCCCGCATGCCCGACGGCCGCGGCTTCATGGCCGGGGTGCTCGGGCCGGGCGGCACCATCTACAAGGTGAGCCCCGACGGCAAAAGCTGGGAAGTGATCTGCACGGGTTTCCGCAACCAATTCGACGCCGCTTTCAACAAGCTGGGCGACCTGTTCACCTACGACGCCGACATGGAATGGGATGTGAACACCCCGTGGTACCGCCCCACCCGCGTCTGCCAAGTGCTTTCGGGCGTTGACTTCGGCTGGCGCAATGGCGCCGGCAAATGGCCCGCCCACTACCCCGACAGCATGGGCGCCGTGGTCAATGTCGGTCCCGGATCCCCCACGGGTGTCTGTTTCGGCTACGGAACCCGATTCCCCGCCAAGTACCAGGACGCCCTTTTCATCTGCGACTGGAGCTATGGCAAGCTCTACGCGACCCACATGAAGGCCGATG
>JAGWVO010000436.1 GCA_018970845.1 Planctomycetota bacterium | reverse complement strand
CAGCTAGGGCAAGATTCAACTTGGTTGGCTGGGCCCGGATTGTCTTGCCTCCCGTGCTGCTGGCCTTCCTGGCATGGCACTTCTACAGATCTTTCAAATCCCTTGAATCGCCCGAGGTTGCCGGGCTAGTGATGTCCGTCCCGGTTTGGTCATGGGGATTGTGCGCCGTCCTCTACCTCGCGGGTATCCTGTGCTCGGCGATGTACTGGCGCATTCTCCTGTCGGCGTGCGGGCATTCCGTGCCCTTAGGCAGGTCGTGCCGGGCCTTCCTGGTGAGCCAGATGGGCAAGTATGTCCCCGGAAAGGGATTGGCCCTGCTCATGAGGGCGGCAATGGTGCGCGAGAGCGGCGTGCCCATGACCATCGGCGTGGCCACGGGAATGATCGAGGTGCTTTGGACCATGGCCTTGGGAGCCCTTCTGGCGCTGGCCGTGGCCCTCGGCCTCGAGTGGGCTGGGGCGACCGACATTGCTTCGGACCGTTGGCTTGTTCCCAAACTGGCCGTCCTGGTTGTCATCACCCTTGTTCCGGCATGGCCCTCCTGGAGCATCAAGCTGGCGCGGGCCACGGCGAGGAAAATGGGATTTGACGCCGGAACCGAACCGTTCCACCTTCCCGCCGGCAAGCTGGCGCTCGGGGCGTTGCTGATGGCCGCCGGCTGGATCTTCCTCTCCCTTTCCATGGTGGCGCTCATCGAAGGACTGGCTCCGGCCACCGGCGGGAGGATCCTTTTTCCCGCGATGGCATGGGTACCGCTGGCGAATGTGGGTGGTTTCGTAGCATCCACTCCCGGCGGCCTTGGCGTCCGCGAGTACCTGATCCAGCAATCGCTGATTCCAGAACTTGGTTCCGAGCGGGCACTGGTGGCGGCCTTGTTGCTGCGGTTGGCTTGGACCGTTGCCGAAGTCGCCTCGGCGCTTGTAATGTGGATCAGGTGGACCGGGCAGCCCGCATCCACGGCCAGCGGGACTTGAAGAATGATTTCCATTGTGGTGCCGGTCCACGACGAGGAAGGTTCGCTGAGGGAACTGACGGGGGAAATCCTCGCCGTCGGCATCATTGATGGCCATCCTCTCGAGGTCATCTTCGTGGATGACGGCAGCCGGGACGATTCCTGGAGCGTGATCGAGGAGATCGTTTCCGCGAATCCCGGTCGCATCAAGGGCATCCGCCTCCGGCGGAACTTCGGCAAGGCCGCCGCCCTGATGGCCGGCGTTGCCGCGGCCTCGGGCGAGTTCATCGTCACCATGGATGCCGACCTGCAGGACGATCCCGCCGCCGTTCCCGCGCTTTATGCCACGCTTCAGGCGGGCGGACCGATCGGCAGGAGGGGCAGGACGGCCCCGTTCGACATCGTGAGCGGCTGGAAGAAGGAACGCCACGACCCTTGGCACAAGGTTTTCCCCAGCAGGGTGTTCAACGGCATGGTGAGCTGGCTCACCGGGGTGCGGCTTCACGACCACAATTGCGGGCTGAAAATCTACCGCTCCGAGGTGTTCCGGGAGGTGTCGCTTTACGGTGAACTTCACAGGTTCGTGCCCGTGCTCGCCTCGGCCAGGGGATTCCGGACCGGCGAACTCGTGGTGAGGCACCGGCCCCGGACTTCGGGATCGAGCAAGTATGGCTTCAGCCGGTTCTTCAAGGGATTCATCGACCTTCTCACGGTTCGGTTCCTCACCGGTTTTGGTGGGCGCCCCAAGCACCTCCTGGGCGGCATGGGATTGCTTGTGATGGGCTTCGGCCTGGCCATGCTCGCGTGGCTGGGAGGCGTCTGGATCGCCCGGATCTTCGACCCCGACCTGGGCGACCCGCTTCACAAGAGGCCGATGCTGGTCCTGGCCGTCACGGCCCTTCTCGTGGGAATCCAGCTTGTGTCGCTGGGATGGCTGGCCGAGTTGCTCGTCTTCACCCATCGGCAGCCGGGCTTGCCATACTCCGTCAAGCAAACCGCGGGAAACAGCAAGGCGATTGTCCAGCCACCCGGCCCCTAGTAAGCTTCACCCACCCAAGCCGGCGGCGCCGGCGGCAACCCACGCATGAAAGGTCTTTCCATGTCGGACCAACGCAAGAGCCTGACCACCACCGGCGGACCGGGCAGGGCCCCCAACCGCGCCATGCTGCGCGCCGTGGGTTTCGTCGATGAGGACTTCAACAGGCCGGTCATCGGCGTCGCCAGCCTCTTCAGCGACATCACCCCGTGCAACGCCCATCTCGACAGGTTGGCCCGCAAGGCGATCGAGGGAATCCGGACCGGTGGCGGCGTCCCGCAAATCTACGGGGCCCCCACCGCTTCCGACGGCATCATGATGGGCCATCAGGGCATGCGCTACTCCCTCGTCAGCCGCGAGGTGATCGCCGACTCCATCGAGGTGGTCTCCGCCGGAATGAACCATGACGGCGTCATCGCCATCGGCGGCTGCGACAAGAACATGCCGGGATGCCTCATGGCCCTGGCCCGGATGAATGTCCCGGGAATTTTCGTCTATGGCGGCAGCATCATGCCGGGAGTCGGCGAGCACGGCGAAACCCTCGACATTGTCAGCATCTTCGAGGCCGTGGGTCGCCAGCAGGCCGGCAAACTCTCCGAGGCCGGCGTGCACAAGATTGAATGCGAATCGTGCCCCGGCGCCGGTTCCTGCGGAGGCATGTACACCGCCAACACCATGTCAAGCGCCATCGAGGCGATGGGAATGTCCCTGCCCTATGACGCGAGCTACCCGGCTGTGACCGCCGCGAAGGAGCGGGAGACATTCCTCGCCGGGCAAGCCTTGGTGAACCTCGTCAAGGCGGGCATCCGTCCGCGGGACATCATCAACCGCAAGTCGCTCGAGAACGCCTACACGCTCGTCCTGGCCTTGGGTGGCAGCACCAATGCCGTGCTCCACCTGATGGCCATCGCCCGGGAGGCGCGCGTGGAATGGAAATTGTCCGACTTCGACCGGCTTGGCGCCCGCATTCCCCACCTCGCCGACCTCAAGCCGGGCGGCAAGTATGTGATGTTCGACCTTCACCGGGTCGGCGGCACGCCCGCGGTGCTTCGCGCCCTCCTCGACAAGGGCCTGCTCCACGGCGACTGCGTCACCGTCACCGGCAAGACCCTCGCCGAGAACCTCGCG
>JAGWVO010000435.1 GCA_018970845.1 Planctomycetota bacterium | reverse complement strand
GCACCCGCAGACATCCGTGGCGAATTTTCGGCGATAGCCACACGCACACCCGGGTGCCAAGTTTCCGAACACTTGCCGCGCATGGCCTCCCGGTCGGACCTTTACAGCATCATTCGCTCCGGTTACTCCTACAATGCCAGCCACGGCGTCGCCGATGCCTACATGCTTTCTGGCTGGCGGTTCAACGCCTCGACCGTGTACCCGACTTACGGGAGCGTGGTTTCCCGCGAACTGGGATACAGGCAAGGACTTCCCCCCTTCGTTCAGCTTGGCACCTCGATTGACAACCGGTTCAACGGCGGTGTTGCCGGGTACGCAGGCGCCGAGCACAACCCGTTTCTTGTCGCTGAAGATCCCTCCAAGCCGGAGTTCTCCATTGATGGTCTTTCGCTGCCGGGCGGGATGACTGCGGACCGTTTCGCCCGCCGGGAGCGAATGCTGGATTCCGTTGATCGCTGGCGCAGGCAACTCGAGGCCTCCGGCACTGACCTTGGCGCCATGAACAGCTATTACGAGAAAGCCGCTGGGCTTGTCACTTCGCCCAAGGCGCGTCAAGCGTTCGATCTTTCCCGTGAATCCGACAAGCTGCGCGAAAGGTATGGCAGGACCAAGCTGGGCCAATCCTGCCTTCTCGCCAGAAGGTTGGTCGAGGCCGGTGTCCGGCTTGTGACAGTCACCATGGGTGGATGGGACACCCATGCCAACAACTTCAAGTCGCTCAAGGGCAACCTTCTGCCGACACTTGACAACGCTTACGCCACCCTGCTTGAGGACCTTTCCGACCGCGGTCTTCTGGAAGATACCTTGGTTGTTTGGCTGGGTGATTTCGGCCGCACACCGAAGATCAATTCCGCCGCCGGCCGCGACCACTGGGCCGGATCGACCGTATTTTGCATGGGCGGAGGCGGTGTCAGGACAGGTTTGGCCGTCGGCCGCAGCGATCCCAATGCCGAGCAGCCGGCCACGGATCGGGTCGAGGTTGAAGACATCGCCGCTACACTTTATCACCTTCTTGGAATCGACACCGAAAAGCATTACGTGGCTCCAGACGGCCGTCCTTTCCGAATTCTTGTCAAGGGCAGGGTCCTTGGTGAAATGCTGGATTCCCGCGCGATTTGATTTTCTGCCTTCCGTCGGGAGAGTCTCCCATGCCGATGATCGCCCACCTTGCGTTGGGATTCCTGCCGATGGTTACTGCCCCGGCGTCCGCAGCGCCCATCTCCTTTGCGCATGAAGTGCAGCCCCTGCTCACCCGACTTGGATGCAACATGGGTGCTTGCCATGGCGCCCAATTGGGCCAAGGGAGCTTCAAGCTGTCTCTCCGGGCTTTTGATGACGCCGCCGACCACCGCGAGATTGTCCGCGGCGCCAACGGCCGGAGAATCGACCTCAACAATCCGGAGAACAGCCTGCTCTTGCGGAAGGCGACGGCGGAAACCAGCCATGCTGGAGGCAAGAGGGTTGATCGTTCAGACCCCGGATACCAGAAAATCCTCGCTTGGCTTGCCCAGGGCGCTTCCGGGCCCCTACCTAATGATCCTTTACTTGAATCCCTTTCGGTTTCTCCTTCCGAGTTGATTTTAAAGCCCGGCCAACAGCGAGATTTGGCCGTCAGCGCCATGATGGGCGGCAAACCATCGGCGGTGCTCGACAGGGTCAGCCTTGACTCGCTCAACACCGAGGTCGCCACAGTCGACAGGAACGGCCGAATTGTCGCGAATGCTGCAGGGGAAACCCTTGTGGTCATTCGTTTCGAGTCGCTTGTCCAGGTTTGCCGTGTGATTGTTCCACATTCACCCATGAAATCTTCGGCGCCACCGTTCGTTGCGACCGGGGAGATCGACAGGATCTGGCAAGGTCGCTGGTCTAAGCTGGGCCTGACTCCCGCGGCGCCCGCCACTGACTCCGAGTTCCTTCGTCGCCTATGGCTTTCAGCGACCGGTTCCATACCTGATGTCGCGACCGTTAGGGCTTTCATGGCGGACCCGGCGCCCGACAAGCATTCCAAGGCAATCGACAAGGCCCTGTCCAGCCCGGAATATATCGACCATTGGTCATACAAATGGGGTGACATGCTGCGCGTGAATCGCAATTCCCTTGGAAAGAAGGGAATGTGGGCGATGCATGGTTATTTGCGGGAGGCATTCCGGGACAACCGCCCGCTCGACCAAATGGTTGGCGAGTTGCTGGCGGCCACGGGTAGTCCCTATGCCGCAGGTCCACCCAACTTTTTCATGTCGGGAAGCAACGAGGACTGGACCGAAGCCGCGGCCCAACTGTTTCTGGGCGTGCGAATCCAGTGCGCGCGATGCCATCACCATCCGTTTGAAAGCCTTTCGCAAGCGGATTATTACGGGTTTGCCGCTATTTTTGCCAGGGTTGGAAAGAAAGGATCAACCGAGTTTGGCCTCCAAGGCAAGGATACCACGATTTTCATCAAGGACGACGGTGAGTCGAGGCATGCTCGCACCGGCCAGGTGATGAAGCCCAAGGCCCTTGGCAGTCCTGTTTTGGAAGATCCCATCGACAGGCGCCAGGCTTTGGCCCGCTGGCTTTCCGATCGTCAAAATCCCGCTTTGGCCAAGAACTTGGTAAATCGGCTTTGGGGTTATATCTTTGGTCGCGGCCTTGTTGATCCGGTCGATGACTTGAGATCAAGCAACCCATGCAGCAATCCGGAACTTCTGGATTATCTCGCATCCGCGATGATTCGCGCCGAGTATGACCAGAAGAAATTCCTCCGTGAAATCCTTTCTTCGTCAGTGTTCCGGTTGTCTGCCATCCCCATTCACAATCTCGACCCGGAGGCTGTCTACGCCACCCATTACCATCCGCGCCGCTTGTCGGCCGAGCAAATGCTCGATGCGGTGGACATGGCTGCCGGAACGAGGGAAAAATTCCCGGATGTTCCTTTGGGATATCGTGCATCAAGCCTGCCGGATGTGGGATTCGCCTCCCGGTTCCTGGATGTTTTCGGGCGCCCCAAGAGGGTGGTGGTTTGTGAATGCGAACGCTCAACCAGTGCCAGCATGAGTCAGGCACTCCTCCTCATGAGTGGAATCCAGTTGCAGAAGAAAGTGGAGGATGCCTCGGGGAGGGTGGCCAAGTTGGTGAAAGAGAAAAAGTCCAGCGAGGCCGTCA
>JAGWVO010000434.1 GCA_018970845.1 Planctomycetota bacterium | reverse complement strand
CGCTGCCGCTCGCCATCATGCTGATCGTGCCGATGTGCCTCCTGTCGGCAGCATTCGGCGTCTGGTTGCATGGCCGCGAGATCAACATCCTCACCCAGATCGGGTTCGTGGTGCTCATAGGACTGGCGGCCAAGAACGCGATCCTGATCGTGGAATTCGCCAAGCAGCAGGAAGACGCGGGCAGCCCGACCACCGAAGCCGTGATTGCCGCGGCGCGACTGAGATTGCGACCGATCCTGATGACCTCAGCCGCGTTCATCCTTGGAGTCGTTCCCCTGGTGATGTCAGTCGGGGCGGGTGCGGAAATGCGCAGGGCGATCGGGGTCACCGTCTTTTGCGGAATGCTTGGCGTCACCTTGTTCGGGCTTGTATTCACTCCCGTGTTTTATGTCTTGATCAGGCGGTTTTCCCACTCCGGCGCCATGCCCATGAAAAACGGGCACCCACCTGTTTGATTGAGGGCGCGATCACCATGTCGGGCCAATCACGGCAGAGCGCCAGCCACGAACGGGCGACTTGATCGCCGCGCCGAGGCGCGTCGGGCATTCATTCTCGGGGCAAGCCCTGATTGTTGGCCGTGCGGGGGCGGCCTCCATCGGCAATCCAGATGCTACCTACCGTTTCGGGCCGCGATGGAGGCGCGGCGGCGGGCCTCGATGGCGTCGCCAATCTCTGCCGCGAGGGCGGGAGCCCTGTGCAGCAAGTTCCCAATTTCCTCCGGGTTGAAAACCATCACCCTCAAGTCGGTTGACGCGATGATGGAAATGTCCGTGGTTGGAGCTCCAGCGGTCCCATGGTCGCCAAAGCATTCCCCTGGACCGATCGCCCCGACTTGCACATCCTGGCCATCCTGATTTCGCGAGTAAAGCAGCGCTTCCCCAGTCAGCACAAGCGCGAACCCCTCGAACCGGCAGCCATGCCGCTGGACCGGTTCACCCTTGGCATAGTCGACGACAGATGGTTGCCGGTCTGGAAGTTCCGGGTTCAGGGCGGGCGTGAAGCGGGGATGACGGGCCAGCATTGAAGATGGGGAAGGGGAGGGCTGCCCGGGGTTTTCCCCGGGGCTGTATTCCATCTGGATCGGGAAAGGAATGGTCAGCCCGGCCCTTCTGGCGACATACCAGAGCCGGGTCATGATGCGATCCCGGGTCGCGGCAAGGTCCTCCTGGCGGGAAACGGAAAACCCCATGCGGTAAATGATGGAGAAGTCGGCGTAGTTGACCGTCCGAACGGCGGGTGGCGGGTCGGAGAGCACCCCGGGCGTGCCGGAAAGCATGTCAAGCAAGACTTCCTTCACGCGGTTGGGAGGGTCGTCGTAGCTGAAGCCGATCTCGATGGAATCACCGCGCAGCGGAGTGGGCCTTGAAAGGTTGCTGAACGCGCCCTTGTAAAGCGAGACATTGGGAATGACGCGGAGTTCCCGGGTAGGCGTTTCGATGTGGACGGAGCGCCAATTGATCTCGATGACCCGGCCTGTCACTCCATCCGCCGCAACCCAGTCACCGACCGCAAGCGGCCGCTCAAACAGGAGCATGAGTCCCGAGACGATGTTTCCAAGTGGTTCCTGGAGGGCGAGGCCGATCACGACGGAGCCGATGCCAAGCGCGGTTATCGCACCCTCGATTTCACGCCCCCAAACCCTCGAGTAGATGAACATGGCGCCGATCGCGACCAGCACGGCCTTGGCAAGGTCGCGGAAAAGGCCGGGAACCTTTTCGCGCCATGAACCAGGTTCGGCCGCACCAAAGACAACATCGTTCACGAGGCTCAAAAGCGAGTAGAGCAGGCATACCCAGAAAACCGTTTCCACCACCCGGGCGAAGGAATCCTCTTGTGGAAGTTCCAATATGAGCTTGGCAAACAGTTGCAAGGCCAGTGCCGGCAGCACAAGGTTTCGGAAGGTTCTCAAGGTGCGCGCGGCCTGCAATCCCTGGCGTTCGCATGACGCGAGGATTTCATTGACGATCAAAAGCAGAACGGGAAAACCGATGACCAGCAGGATGGCATTCCAGGGAACCACGGTCAGGATTTCGCTCATTTCCCGCATGACGCTTTTTCCAACCCTTAGCCGAGGATCAATTGACCAGTTGCCAGGCTTCCACGGGAGGCTTTCCATTTTCAGGAACCCCGACGGGGCCTGAAAACGGGAATTCATCACCCAGCCTGTCGCGCACGCTGGCCGTTACTCGGATCGCCGGGGACATATCCCTCGTGATCAGTCGGGCGATGCTGACGGTTTCACCCCAAAGCTCGTAGAGGAACTTCCTGGTTCCGACGACTCCACCGGCGATGGGCCCGGTGTTGATCCCTATGGAAAGCTTGAGATCCGCCTTGTGGTCACGATTGAAAACCCAGGCAATCCTTGCCATTTCCTTGGCGAATTGAATGACACGCCTGCAGTGGTCGGGTCTCGTGACGGAAAGTCCGCAAGCGGCAAGGTAGGATCCCCCGGTCGTCTTGACCTTTTCAACGCCGGCCTTCTCGGCGGCCTCGTCGAAAGCGGACACCAGGTCCCCGAGCACCGAAATGGCCCTTGCCTCTCCCTCCTTGGCACTGAAGTCATCAAGCCCGACGATTTCCGCGAAAAGGACGGTGACATCCGTGAATTGGCGGTTGGCCTTGGTGTCTCCGCCCTGCCTGAGAACCACGGCGGAGGCGGGAAGGATTCCATGGAGCAATTCAAGATTTTCACTGATTTGCCGCTGAAGCTTGTCTTTCTGTTCCTTGATGCTGGCGGCCATCGCGTTGAAGGCCCTGCCAAGATCCCCAAATTCGTCCCTTGTGCGAAGGTTCACCACGACCTCGGTCTGGCCGGCGCCCACCTTTCGAACTCCTTCAGCCAAGGCGCGGAGCGGCTTGGTGATGAAGTGGGAAGCCACCAGGGCGAGCATGGTTACGGCCAGCGCCATGCCAGTTCCGAACACCATGACCTTTTTGCCGAATTCACGAACCGGAGCGAAGGCCTCCTCGGAATCGATTTCAGCAAGGACGGCCCACCTGAGCGAATCAAGTTCCAGAGGGCCGTAGGCGCTCAAGACATCGGTTCCCCTGTAGTCCATGGTTCGCATGATCCCCGACTGGCCACGCAGCGCGAGGATCGCGCTCTCGCTGTTGACCGGCAGGATGTTCATGACATTTCCCTGCCTTTCGA
>JAGWVO010000433.1 GCA_018970845.1 Planctomycetota bacterium | reverse complement strand
CGAGTACAAGCGCGGCTACAAGTTCTCGACGTACGCGACGTGGTGGATTCGTCAGGCCATCACCCGCGCCATCGCCGACCAGGCCCGCACGATCCGCATCCCGGTGCACATGATCGAGACGATGTCGAAGCTGCGCAATGTCACCAAGAAGCTCGTCCAGGAACTTGGACGCGAGCCCACCCTCGAGGAAACCGCCAAGGCCGCCGGCATCTCGGTCGAGGACACGCGAAGGGTCCTCAAGATCTCGCGCCAGCCCATATCGCTCGACCGGCCGGTCGGCGAAAGCGAGGACAGCTACTTCGGCGACTTCATCGAGGACAACTCCGTCGATTCCCCGGTGCAAGCCGCCAGCACCGAGATGCTCAAGGACAAGATCGACCAGATCCTCAAGACCCTCACCTACCGCGAACGCGAGATCATCAAGCTGCGCTACGGGCTGGGAGACGGGTACAGCTACACGCTCGAGGAGGTGGGCCGCATCTTCAAGGTGACGCGCGAGCGTGTGCGGCAGATCGAGGCCAAGGCTGTCCGCAAGCTGCAGCACCCCGTGCGCAGCCGGCAACTTGAAGGCTTTGTCGAAACGCTGCTCAAGCGCTGATCCATCAGGACGCGGATCCGTTCGCGGCCTACAATGCCTCGAATGCCGGGTGATCGGGTTTCATCCGCCCGCCCGGCCCGGGGAAGACCACATGGCCGAAGCATCCGAAGGCAAGCTTTTCAGGCGAATCCATCATCTCCGCTGCCGGGAGCGCGATCTCTCGGCAGCCATCGCGAGTCTTCCCCGGCAATCCACCAGCCTGAAGACCCGGCTTGAAAAGGCAAAGGCGGTCAGGGCCGACGCCGGGGAGCAGATCAAGACCCGCCAGGTCAGCCACCGGGCCAAGGAATCGGCCATCAAGGCATCTACCGCCCAAATCCGCAAGCTGAGCGAGCAGCGCGACGCCTCAAGCTCGCAGGACGACTTCAACGCCCTCGAGCGCGAAATCGCCCACGCCAAGGCCCAGATATCCGCCCATGAGGACGAGATTCTGGCCCTTTTGGACGAGATCGACGGACTGACGGCCAAGCTGCCGGATCTCGACTCGGGCATCGCCAAGGCCGAGTCCGAGTCCTCGACATTCGACAAGGAAATGCCCCAAAAGGCCAAGGACCTTCAGGAATCCCTCGATGCGGTCCGGGCCGAACTCGCCACCCGCGACGCGGAAATCCCTCAGGAGCATCAGTCGCCCTACCGGCGTCTGGTGGGCGGTCGCGGCCCCGACGCGCTCGCGCCGCTCGACGGTGCCTCATGCTCGGCTTGCGGCACACAGCAAACGGCCTCCGACATCAGCAGGATCAAGCGGCTGGCATTCGCCACCTGCACCGAATGCGGAAGAATTCTTTACCTCACCGAAAAGGACGAGAAAGAACTCGCCTGACGATTCCAACCCTGGATCCACACCCCATGACCATGGCCTTCATCCTTCTCGCCATATTGTTTCAGGTGCCGCCCCAGGACCCCCTCGAGATGGCCACGGACGCCATTTTCAGGGTCCATTCGCCAGGCCAGGGGCCTTCCGGAACGGCGTTCCTAGTGGAAACCCCGGCCAGTCCGCGCAAGCCTTCCCGAACCGTCCTCGTGACGGCGGCCCATGTGCTTGATGCGATCACGGGAACCGAGGCGCGGCTTGTGCTTCGTTCCCGCGACAACTCGGGCGCGGTGGCGCGCCTGGAAACGCCATTGGCGCTCAGGGAAGGCGCCCGTCCGCTTTACAAGAAACTGAAGGATGTCGATGTGGCCGCCATCGCGGTTTCCCTGCCACCCAACGCGCACGCTAAGCCTTTTCCGCTTGATCGAGTGCTGGATTCCGACGGACCATCCCCTCGGATTGTCCGTCTTGGCCGGGAAGCGTGGATCCCCTCGTACCCTGCCAAGGCCGAGTCCAATCCCGCCGGCCAACCGGTGCTGCGGAGGGGCAGCATCGCAAGCCAGCCGTATATTCCCGCGCCAAAGTCGAACACCTTCCTGGTGGATGTCACCGCATTCGGCGGGGACAGCGGGGCGCCCGTGGTGGTTCTCGACGAATCCAAGCCCCATGTGGCCGGCTTGGTCATGGGAATGCTGAGGGAAACGGACAGGTCCGTCACCCCGTTCGAGGAGAAGGTGACCCACATGCCCCTGGGGATTTCCATCGTCATCAAGTCGCAATTCGTCAGGCAGGCGGTCGCGCTGATCGACTGACCCCTACCTGCCGCCTGAAAGCCGAAACCAATCCGCCCCGTGTCATGGCGGAAGTTCTGTAACAAGTCCACGCTTCGAAGCGGATGTCAGTAAACCCGTGGTCCGCCAGCATTTCCCGAAGCGACCGCTCCGGAATGGCCCCTTGGATTCAATCCGACCATTGCCCGATTTCGGAAAGGCCTTCCGCCGCGGATTCCGCCTCAAGGAAAATGTCGGCAAGGAAAAGCCTGCCGCCGGGCTTCACGATCCTTGCGATTTCCGCCAATACCCGGGCTTTGTCGACGCAGAGGTTGATCACCCCGTTGCTGAGCGCGATATCGGCGAATGCGGTCTCGATTTCCATCCGGTCCGCATGGCCCACGATGAACCGCGCATGGGCCAGACTCAGCGATTCGGCGCCCGAACGGGCGTTGCCCACCATTTCGCCGGTCATGTCCAAGCCCAGCACCGCGCCCCGAGGCCCCACCCGGCCCGCGGCCAACAGGCTGTCGACGCCGGACCCGCAGCCGATGTCGACCACGGCAAGGCCCGGATCGATGTCACCAAGAAGAAAAGGGCAGCCGACCCCGGCGAAGGATTCGGCGACGACGGCCGGCAGCAGGCCGATTTCCCCGGGATCGTATCCAAGGGACAGGGCGCTTCGCGGGCCCACGGCAAAATCTTTCTCCCCGGCCGGATCAGTGGCAAGGCGGGCAAAACGCCGCCTAACCGATTCCTCCAATTCGCCCTTGGCCGGGTTCAAGCGATGATTTCCCTCGCGACATGCCCGTGGACATCGGTGAGGCGGAACTCTCGGCCGGCGCTGCGGTAGGTGAGGCGTTCGTGGTCGATTCCCAGCAGGTGAAGGATCGTGGCATGGAGGTCGTGCATGTGCATCCTGCCCTCGACGGCGTTGTGGCCGAACTCGTCGGTGGCACCATGGGAGAATCCCGGTTTCACTCCGCCACC